>NZ_SDFT01000118.1:0-34423 GCF_004916815.1 Pantoea sp. R102 | reverse complement strand
CAGCTGCATCATCGTTTGCGTACGAGTCAAGAGCTGTGGCGGCGTCAATGACATCAGTACAGTTCCCTGGGTAAGGCGTTTAAGTTTATCCGCCAGCTGATCGGCCTGATGATTTAACCAATGGAGAAAACGAAGACACTGGCTCTCATCACCTTCAAAGAACCATTTACAACTCAGTTTTGTCGCATCAGGAACTTCAGCCCGTAAAAACGCACCTAAAACCAATGCGTTAACATGCCGCTGAACAATACTACTGCTACCAAAACGAACCCGTGGGGCACTCGCAACGGTGTTGAACGCCCAGAGAGGGTCTTTGAATACCTCCATTCCATGCGCGGTGTTTTTACATAACGTAATGGCGGCAGATGCGCTTTCACCGCGACGGCCAGCACGGCCAGCACGCTGCAAATAATTCGCCGGAGCCGGAGGAACGTTATTCATCGCGACCAAACTCATACCACCAATATCCACGCCCATTTCCATGGTCGTGGAACAGTTCAACACATTGACTTTCCCTGCTTTAAATTGTTTTTCATTAAACTGGTTCTTCTCTGGTGTTCGCTGCGCTGAGTGTTCCTCCAGACGATACCAGCTATCTTTCAGGGCCAATCGATCACTGCGAGTAGACCATACCCCCTCCTCCCGAGCATGTTGAATGCGTTCATTACATTCCAGCCAGTGCAGGCGCTCTTCTCGCGCCATTTCTCCACCACCAGATAAACGCCAGTGACGCGCAGGAAGCTCAGGCATTTCAATCAATACAGCTTTTTCAGGTGCTATCTCTTTGCTACCTGGTAAATACGGAGAATAACCCAATAAAGTGACATCTAACGCACGGCGAGTATAGGGGCAACGCCAGACTTGCTTTGGACTGTAAAATTCAGCTTGTTGTTTAATGTCCAATTGATAACCCGATTCAAACTGACGCAGGCATGGTCGAATAGCTTCCCAGACCTCATTCATTAAGTAATTAACCAGCGCTTTCCAGTGAGCCTGCTCAGGCTGTATTGCCGGAAAGACAGCAATTAATAGCTTAATGACCCGGTTATAATGACGATCGCGTATTTGTGGCCAAAGTTGATCACGTTTCTGCCCTTTGTATTTTTTATCTGGCCCCTGCAGCATTTTTACCGGGAAACGTGCTCCCATCCAGCGAGGGTACTCCTCGTTTTCGTAAAAAACGGCACTGTTTTCACGTATAAAGAAATCAAGGGTAATCTTCAATAAATTACGCCATTCCGGTAATTGCTTATCGGGGTCGGGTAATAATGTCTTCCAGTCCTGCGGGCAGGTTGTGACTTTATCAATAAATGGATAGTGAATGGCCACCAGCCCCAGACTTTCGAGGGTCCAGGCATTTTTAGGGCGGCGACCAAACTCACTGTATAAACAAAAATCAGCAAACTGTTGTTTAGTAAGCTCAAGTCCAGACAAGTCTTTAAAACTGCCTCTCATTCTGTCCGCAAGATCCACACTGCCAACAAGTTGTTCAGACAGAGTTTGCCACGACATGGTTTTCTTCTGCTGATTGCCTGAATTGACGAGGAGTATTTGCATTGCTTCAGCATGTTCCTGACTTAAGGAACTAACCATCGGCTCGATAATTCTAAGCGCCTGAACGTCTGCTGGGCTAAGCTTCTCATTCGAAACCATCGCTTTTCTCAGTGCGTCGATGGAATTTTTTAACGGAGGGATAGAAAACTGGGTAATAAAACTCTCTAACAATGCACAATGTGCCAGACTGAGCTTTACTGATGGCTCATTAATATTTGCCAGTTCCTGATAACAAAGGGTTCGTAACGTAGCTTTATCTGCGTCCTGCTGTAATCGGGCAGAGATACGGGCGGTTCCCTGACGTGAATCCGTAAAGGTGAGCAAACGTCGACCATTAAACGGTCCTAACTGCTCTTCTCTTGTTTGCGGTAAAGGCGAAAATTCAAGCAGAGTAGGAATAATTTCATTTAAAAAAAAGGGTGCACCGAGTCGAAGCGGAAGGAACAAAGGATTATTTTTCCGTTGGGTGTCACCACAACAAACACAAGCAAAGGAATTATTGCGTCCCTCACCTCGAGATTCAGGTCTTAGCAGATTTATCTCATAGTGCTTTTGCGCCTCGCGGTCGATTTTACCCGCCGTCGCTTCCTCCAGTGAAATGATATATTTTTCACCATCGCTCGCTATAAGACGATCAAATTGGGAGTTATTTTCTAATTCGTTGTTATCTTCATCTTCAGAATAAACATCGAGATCAAGAGCAAACTCATCCTCTTCGGCAGCAGCAGGTTGCGCCACCAACCAGCTCGTTCCATCACCGCGCACTTCCTCCTTGGCAGACAAATAAGCTGAACCACACCCGGAGCAACGTAAGATTTCAAATACAGGCGCACCACAGTCACAATATTGGCGTTGTTCAAACCATACCTGACCAAATGGCCAGTCACTCACACCTAATTCACTCGCTTTATGTGCGCATTGTTTATTTGAACATGCCCATAGGCCCGCGAGTGTTCGGATAAACCCATGCATACGTAATGGCGTAAAAGCTAGTGAAAATTTAGATTCACCCTCTCGCGATTTCGCCATCAGATCGAGAAGCTGCAGCAGCTCACGGTGATTAATGTCTGGCCAGGTTCTTCTGGCAACATTGAGCAATTCACTCAAACGTACCGCCAGGCGTCCGGGGCGAGTTAACGCCTGACGCAATTGCTGGGCCACACGGTAATGGCACAGCTGTTGGTAAAGTTCCTGAGAACTTAGTGAGTTAAGAGATGCTAAAGATGTGGGATATTCATGACGAATAAGAGACTCCGATATCGGCGGTATTTGTCGATAGCCGCGAACTACTTTTACATCACGTTCTGTGACCCCCGCGAGATCGGCAACAAATTTAGCAAGTTCTTTATTACCTTCAGGAGAATCTTCACCAATAGTGGCCGAGGTAGCAATGATTTGCACAGGTTTATCTGTACCAGGTCCAACATTGAAGGCCTGCATGACGCGACGTAAAAGCAGCGCTAATTCAGCTGCCTGAGAGCCAATATAACTGTGAGCCTCATCAAGGACGATATACTTCAGCATTCCCTGGGACTTTTCAATGACAGGGGCATCTTTGCGACGAATCAGCATATATTCCAGCATCGTGGTATTCGTCACCATGATGGACGGTGGGGCTTCATAAATGGCTTCCCGACTCAATGCCTGTTCAGGTACTTTGAGCTGGTCTTCCTGAACTTCATATTTGGTATGCCGGGTTTCGCCATTATATAGCGCAAAGCGTATCTTCCCTTTAAACCCGCGAGTCCACTCGCGAAGCCGCTCTTGCTGACTATTTATTAGCGCATTCAACGGATACAAGAAAATAGCCTGCGTCCCTGTTAGTGACTGCCGGGTCAAATTTTGCTGACGAATAAGATCTTCCAGCACCGGCACCATAAAACATTCTGTTTTTCCTGACCCTGTACCACTGCTCACTAATAGGGACTGCTTGTCTTCAAGAATCGTTCGCCACGCAGTTAGCTGATGACGAAACGGCACTGGCGCATTGCTCAAAGCATCAACCAGCGGGCTGGAGATCAGTTTGTCACGCAAATCCTCCATTGTTTCATCCGCGGGCATCCAGCCAAACGTACTTTCGAATACCGGATCTGCAAGCAGTGACCCCCCCAGACCTGGAGGCTGGAAATATTGAGATTCCAGATATTGACTCAACGACTTGCTCCGCAATGCCAGCTGACTTACCACCGACCTCACCGCACGCTGATGAAGCTGATTTAGAAGTGGCGCATAATGCAGTTGCTGAACGTTCATCAATGACATACTCCTGCTTGTTCAAAATAATACTGATAGATAACCCCCAATTGCTGCGGGGCTTGCTGATAGTGAAATTCAAAAAGTGCAGTTAGCTGATGCATAAGTTTATTGTTTCTTTGGGAAAGCAGCGCCGCGACTAACATCAAATTAAAACGTTTTTCAAAACGAGTGTGATATGTGTTTTCGATCCAAAATTTATTAAAAACAGATTTAAGGTCTGGAGTAATAGCACTATCCCAAAGCTCTTTAGAAAAAATGCTGACACGTCCAAAACTATCTGGGTTTCTTAATAACATCTGTTTGGCATCATTAAACTGCTCGCGGCTTACAGATGGCAATACAGTGCAACCTGCAGGTAATATCTCACTATGTGTAAGCAACATATTAGCGATGGGAACTAATCGACGATCGATATGCGCTTGATGATTTATAAATGCAATAAATGGCTGTAGTATATTTAATGCAAATGCCTTATCATTAATCTGTTTTTCCAGAGAATACCAACACTGTTCAAAGACATCTTTCCATATTGAAACAGGAATCCATCCCCATGAGAAGGGTAATTCCTCCTGTATATCATAAATAGCATCACTATCCCCAGAAAGACATGATGATATTAACAACTGAACAACCACGTAATAATTACTCGAAATTTCTCTAAATAAATCCAGTTCCAGCAAAGGCAAGCTATTATTCAACTTATATTTTTTAATGTACTCAACCAACAAATAACAAGTGTTTTGCAAAGGATTATTTTTCATTTCCAAAAACAGCGCATTACAATATTCCTTGCGTTGTTCTGGCGATGCGTTGCATATAGCATTTAGAAATAAATCATCTGTCTGTAATGTAGGTAGCATCCATTTAATCACTGGTGCAATACGAATTGCACCATCAATTTTACCCACAATTAACCATGGGCCACCTTGATTATTCAACGTCGAGAAATCATAACCAGACTCATCTTTTTTCAGCAGGACTGTGCATAAGTCAGGAGTATTAAGAGAAATGGCTTCAACAACCATGTCGTCTATTTTATGATAAGGAAAAACAATAGAATCTTTTATATCAACCAGCAATCTTTCATCACCCTCAATAAAACGGCCATCGTAGCGTTTAATATTGAGTGTTGTTTTGCCCTTACCAAATCTGTCAGAGTAAAAATCAACACGTAATGTACTATCATTTTTCCATGCACATACAAGCATGGCGTTCAGCAGATTATAATTCTCATAAAGTGAAATCTGTTGCAATTTTTCATTACGGCCAGATAACAATGGAATATCCGCATGTAAATAATGAAATTTTTCAGACATCGGGTTTTCATCCAACAACTCGATATTAAGATATCCTTTCCCGGCACAAGATATTGTTAACAGCTCAGCGTCCACGCCATGCAAATGTGCTATAGATGCAACACCGTCAAAATGAACAGAACCATCATTACTTACAAACCGTCCACCGCTAACGGGCTTAGGTAATAACAATTTAAGATTAGAACCATCTTTCCAGGATACTCGTAAATTGATGGTGCTCTCTAGCATCTGTGATGAATTACAATCAATAACACACTCGTTTTGCAAATAATCTGATTTAAGTGTTACTTTTTCATTGTTTGAATATTTATCAACCCTTGCATCCGTTATACCAGAGAGTACAATAACTCCTTGCTGAGCAGTCTCGGGAATAATTTGAATATCGAAATCTGCTGGCAGAATCACAACTTTACCGCTAAATAAAACCTCACCATTGACTATTCGCCTGACTTCTATCTGCCCTTTCGGCATTACTGATGCGACAGAAAACCAGGAGTTGTTACCTGAACGAATGGATCGCCAAAAAAGTTCGTTCTCTGGGACAATGCCATGCTGCATATCCTTTTTCCAGCCGATCTTTGGCCAAGCACGATGGACAGGATAATCAGATTTTACCAGATCGATCTCTGTCGGTTTTATATAATACTCAATCGCAGAATCATAAAGTTGCTGCGTGCGAATCGTACAAACTGCGCCATCATGTAAAACAACGCTGAATACTCCGCTTATTTTAGTTAAGCTACGTTCACTATTTTTCAGCAACCTCGGGATATCAAACTCACCTTCTCCACTAATATCCAAATGACTATTTGTCGGTAGCGAAATAAAAAGAGAGTTTTGCCTGGAACTAACAGAGCCCATGCCGACAAGTTTTAACTGCGACTCGCTCTCATTCATCGCTTCAAAAACCCATGGTAAATCTTCGGTAAGCTCATAACCCCCTTTGGGAATTACGTGACCTAGCAGAATCGGCCCTTCATGGAGCGACAACGATATTTCGGTCATCGCATCTGCCCCAGAGAGTTTTTGCATAGCGAAGGGTAATAACTCTACTCGCCAATCTTGCTGTTCATAACGGCTTAGCATTGCCAACCGGGCCCCACCATTTCTCCATTTTGCAGAAATGATGAGTCGTGTCTGTTCCGGCTGAATATTGCTTTCAAACAGGGATATTAACTGTTCAGTACGCATTGTGGCCGGAAATCGAAACCGGGCATCGCAATACCAACTGTCATCAACATCAACCCATATCCTTTCAACCAGCACATTGCTTGATATACGGGGCTCTGAAGATTGAGAAAGTAATCGTCTTACAATCTCTGAGGCATTCTCTTCCGGGAGTACCAACGGAAGTTGAAGATGCCAGTCAGGATATTGTTTGCGTAGTGAGGAAACGGGGTCCTGACCATGAGTGGGATGCTCATTGAGTAACGTATGAAGTGTCTCGCAAAATTCACCAGCTATTTCATAGACGAGTTCATTTTGCATTGTCGCAGGAATAGTGTCGCCCAGTTCTTGTGCGATTATTTCCGCAGGACGCCTTGACGATTGCCCACGTAGTGCCTGATAAACTCGTTTGAAATAGGTTATTAAATAGCCACTTTCATTTTCAATCATCCGGATGGGCAAACCGCCTTCGCAAGCCAGAGTATGCAGATAACCCGATGCTTGACCCAGACTTCTCACCTTTCTTTTCCAGTAACGAATCCCATCATTTACCAGCTTTTGCCGATGTGCGTAAGGTACCTTCCAGCCAATCGATTCTAAAATAACGTCCCATCTTGGATGTCCTGCAGTATGGTTACGGCGGATAAACTCAGCGGCGTATATGCTGAACAAAACATCACTGTAAGAAATGAATATGGTTTTGGGGTAGTTACGTGGAACATGGGCACGAAGAAGAGCAGCCAAACTTTCATACTCTGCATCATGACAACGGTAAGCATACAGCGCCCTCCCATCAGCTCCGGGTAATGAACGACTGCTAAAAAACGCATTGAGCCATCGCAAAAGTGGGTTAACTGGAGTTTTCACAAGCAACCTGCCTTCGATTGATACAATTAGTAACAGATTACTATGATTGCAGGAAAGCTCAACGCCTGAGACCAACAAAATATGATAGAAATCATGTATATCTTGGCGAAAGTTGATACAATCAACGAAGATTCACTGGTTTAAAGGCCACATATTTTACAAGGTGTACATACAAATTTTACACCAGCATTACTAACTGTGATTATTACAGGAATAACAATGTTAGCTCAGCTTTTTGAACATTTGTTTCAATCAATTGATTCCACACTCGTCACAAACATTTTTATTTGGGCTGTTATCTTTGTATTTTGTGCTGCTTGGTGGTGTGATCATAAAAATATTCATAACAAATTCCGAGAGTACGCTCCAACATTAATGGGAGCATTAGGCATACTGGGTACTTTTATCGGTATCATTATTGGATTGCTTAATTTTAATACTGAAAGCATTGATACCAGCATCCCTGTATTATTAGGAGGTCTTAAGACAGCATTCATTACCAGTATTGTTGGAATGTTTTTCGCAATTTTGTTTAATGGATTAGATGCTTTCTTTTTTGCCAATAAACGTCGCCTATTGGAGGCGAATACTCCAGCGTCGGTTACTCCTGAGCATATCCATCAAGAATTAAAAGAACAAAATAAACATTTAGTGAAGTTAATCTCTGGCATGAGTGGTAGCGAAGAGGGTTCCATTGTTGCCCAAATAAAACTACTGCGTAATGAAATCAGTGATGCCTCCCGGGCACAAATATCTAACCATTCTAATTTCAGTAATAAGCTCTGGGAACAATTACAGCAATTTGCAGACCTGATGGCAAAAGGAGCAACCGAACAAATTATCGATGCCCTTAGGCAAGTTATTATTGATTTCAACAATAATTTAACTGAACAATTCGGTGAGAATTTCAAAGCACTTGATACTTCTGTAAAAAAACTTGTCGACTGGCAGGAAAACTATAAAAACCAAGTTGAGCAGATGGGTGAGCAATACCAACAAAGTGTTGAATCTTTAGTCGAAACCAGAAAAGCTGTCGCAGGGATCTGGGAAGAATGCAAAGAGATTCCTCTTGCGATGGCTGAGCTTCGTGACGTGCTGCAAGTGAATCAGCACCAAATTGGTGAACTCTCCCGTCATCTGGAAACCTTTGTCGCCATACGCGATAAGGCAACTGATGTTTTACCTGAAATTCAAACAAAAATGTCTGAAGTGGGTGAACTCTTAAAATTAGGTGCCGCGAATGTCAGCGCGTCTCTTGAACAAACCAGTCAGCAGATACTTATCAATGCTGATTCGATGCGAGTTGCCCTTGATGAAGGCACTGAAGGTTTCAGACAGTCAGTGACTCAGACACAGCAAGCTTTTGCATCAATGGCCCATGATGTCAGCAATTCCTCTGAAACTCTTACCAGCACGCTAGGAGACACTATTACGGAGATGAAACAAAGTGGTGATGAGTTCCTGAAATCTCTGGAAACACACTCAAGAGAATTGCATCGAAATATGGAACAAAACACTACTAATGTTATTGATATGTTCAGTAAGACAGGTGAGAAATTTAATCAACAATTATCCAGCAATGCCGATAACATGTTTGGTTCAATGCAATCTTCGTTTGATAAAGCAAGCGCGGGACTGACATCTCAGGTGAAAGAGTCAATTGAGAAATTTGGTAGTTCAATTAACGAGCAGTTACATGCTTTTGAGCAAGCAACAGAGCGCGAAATGAATCGTGAGATGCAATCACTAGGGAATGCTCTGCTCTCAATCAGCAAAGGTTTTGTCGGTAACTACGAGCGACTACTCAAAGAGTATCAAGCTGTCATGGGACAACTGCAAACATTAATTTCTGCTAATCAAAAACGAGGATAATTGCTAATGGATAAAATCCTTGGCAAGCAGGCCCCTAAAAAAGATCAAGATAATGAACATTGGGTTTCAATGTCAGATTTAATGGCAGGTCTGATGATGGTATTTATGTTTATTTCTATCGCCTACATGCACTATGTGCGTATTGAAAAAGAAAAAATTAAAGAAGTGGCTGTCGCCTATGAAAATGCTCAACTTCAACTCTATAATGCACTAGAAACTGAGTTTACAAAGGATTTGCCAGCTTGGGATGCTGAAATTGACAAACAAACTCTTGAGGTCCGTTTTAAATCACCCGATGTCTTATTTGGTTTAGGTAGCACAGAGCTTAAGCCAAAATTTAAACAGATCCTTGATAATTTCTTCCCTCGCTACCTTAAAGTTCTTGATAACTACCAGGAACATATTACTGAAGTACGTATTGAGGGACATACAAGTACTGACTGGACTGGAGCGTCCAATTCTGACATGGCCTATTTTAATAACATGGAACTCTCGCAAGGGCGAACACGAGCAGTACTGCAGTATGTCTATGGTTTAAAAGAAAGCGCAGCACACCAGAAGTGGGTAAAAAGTAAATTTGCTGCCGTTGGATATTCTTCCGCACACCCTATTCTTGATAAATCTGGTAAAGAAGATCCCAATCGCTCTCGCCGAGTAACATTTAAAGTTGTAACAAATGCCGAGTTGCAGATTAGAAAAATAATTCAGGAGTAAGAGATGAAATTATCTATCGACATTTCTGAACTTATTCAGTTAGGAAGAAAAATGTTGCCGGAAGGCGTTGATTTTTTCCTTGACGAAACGCCTGTAGTTTTTGATCCAATTGATATCGAACTTTCTGCAGGTAAAGAAGTTAGAATTGAAGATCTTGATCCCGGCAGTGGTCTTATTTCCTACCAAGGGAGACAGGTTCTTTTGTATATTAGAGACCATACCGGACGTTATGATGCGGCTATTGAAGATGGAGAGAAAGGGAAGCGATTTCATATTGCCTGGTGTAGAACATTAGATGACATGCGCCATAAAAATCGATTTGAACGGTATCATGCAACAAATCGTGTTGATGGCTTATTTGAAATTGATGATGGGCTCGGTCGGAGCCAAGATGTCGCTCTTAAAGTTTGTATGAACTGCCTAGAACGCCTTAATTACAAAGGAAGTATAGATAAACAACAGAAAAGAGTAATATTTAAATCATTTTCTTTGAATGAATTTTTTTCAGATTATAGTACCTGCTTTCGCCATATGCCTAAAGGAATCTATGATAAATCAAATAGCGGCTATGTAGAAAATTGGAAGGATATATCCAGAACTACTCGAGAACAAGCTAACTACAAATGTAATGATTGTGGTGTGAATTTAATGTCCATGAAAAGTCTATGCGATGTTCACCACAAAAATGGTATTAAATATGATAACTCAGCTGAAAATCTACTCGTCTTGTGTAAAGATTGCCATCGAAAGCAACCTTTGCACGAAGGAATATTTGTCACTCAGGCTGACATGGCAATCATTCAACGCTTACGTTCCCAACAAGGGCTTTTGAAGGCTGAATCCTGGAAGGATATTTACGATCTGACAGATCCATCGATTCATGGTGATATAAACATTATGCAACACAAAGGATACCCGCCACCAGTTCCGGGATTAGACTTACAAAACGCGGAGCATGAAATTATTGCTACCGTAGAAGCTGCCTGGCCGGTTTCAAAAATTGCAGTAAATTTAACACCGGTAAAAGTCGATGGTTGGAAAGTATTCTCCGTGGGAGAACTCGTTAAAGAAATACAATCTGGGGTTATTTTCTAATTATATAACCCAAGTCTGAACAAACAGCAGTTGATTATTAATACTAATCTCTGTAAATTTTGACTTGGGTTCTCTTAATAATTCATATTTATCTATCGTCAAAAGACTGTTTGTAAATCTTAGAATAATCAAATGGTGAAGTCTGCTTCTCCCGATTCGCATCCAGAAAATCAGCCCACCACTGCAACATTAATCTACGCTCCCCGAGATGCTCCGCCTTATGGATGTAAGCAGCCCGAACAGAGCTACGTTCCTGATGGCTCATCTGCCGCTCCACTGCATCCCTCGACCACAATCCTGATTCAATAAGTGAACTACACGCCATCGTCCTGAAACCATGTCCACATACTTCCGTTTTGGTGTCATAGCCCATAACTCGCAAAGCCTTGTTCACCGTGTTCTCACTCATCGGCTTACTTGGATCGTGATCGCCAAAGAAAATCAGCTCTCGGTTTCCATTCATGCTTTTGATCTTTTCCAAAATAGCTAAGGCCTGACGCGACAAGGGAACAAGATGAGGAGTCCTCATCTTCGAACCGCGTTGAGAATGCTTAACTCCTTCCAGTGGCTCACGCTCGCCCGGAATCGTCCACATAGCTGTTTCAAAATCCACTTCTGACCAACGGGCAAATCGCAGCTCGCTTGAACGGATGAAAACCAACAAAGTGAGCTCAACCGCCAGTCGAGTTAACGGTCTACCAGAATAGTGATCGATGCGATGAAGTAATTCAGGAATGCGGTTAAGTTCTAATGCAGCACGGTGCTGTCTTTTTGCCGTAGCAACCGCACCGGCAATCTCTTGCGCGGGGTTATAGTCGATTAAGCCGCTCTGCACTGCAAAGCGCATAATCGCGGTAGTCCGCTGCTGTAAACGGGCGGCGACTTCAAGACGCCCAGATGACTCCACCGCTTTGATGGGCACAAGCAAATCCCGTGTCTTCAACTCAGCAATGTTCCGCTTACCGATAGCAGCGAAGAGATTATCTTCCAGGCTTTTCAATACACGAGCGCTATGCGATGCCGACCATTTCTGGTTGCTGGCATGCCAGTCTCTGGCAACCACTTCAAACGTTATCGCCTCTTGTTCCTGCTCGACTTTGACGGCTTTCTTGTTCTCACTGGGATCGACGCCGTTAGCTAACAGCTTACGGGCTTCATCGCGACGAGCCCTGGCATCCGCCAGCGAAACCTCGGGGTATTTCCCTAAAGCCAGCATCTTTTCTTTACCGCCAAAACGATAACGCAGCCGCCAGTATTTTGAGCCATTCGGGTGAACCAGCAAAACCATACCGTCGCCGTCAGTGAGTTTATAGGCTTTTGCTTCAGGCTTAGCCGAACGAACCTTCACATCACTCAGAGCCATGATGAGTATCCTTTCAAGGGTTCTGTGTGGGTACAAACATTATCGAACCGGGATATACCCGCAGTTGTACCCGCATCAGTAAGTTGATGTAGATTGAATCAGGTTGACTTAGGTTGAGTGGAAAAGCGAGGAAAGCCTTGCGGATACTGGATTTTAGGCACAAAAAAAGACGTCCGTTGACGTCTATTGATGTTCCGATGGTGCCGAAGGCCGGACTCGAACCGGCACGTATTTCTACGGTTGATTTTGAATCAACTGCGTCTACCGATTTCGCCACTTCGGCACTGAAGAGGATGCGGAAAACGTGGGCGATTATACCGTTACGCGCTTGCGGCGCAACCGGAATCGATGGGGATGTGCGCTAAGCGTCGAAAAAAGCAGCGCTGCCAAAAACGCTGCGCAAAACCCCGGCAATCGCCTCCGGAACACTCCCAAACTCGCGCGCGGCGGCCACTTCTCCGGAACTTTCTGCCGCTGCATGCCTCTTAACCACAACTGACGCAGTCAGACGTATAAGCACAACGAGGTTGAGATGAAAAAAGCAACACAACGGTTAGTTTGGGGATGGGGTATCGCGGCGGCACTGGTGGCCGGTAGCGCATCGGCGGCGAGCTGGCAGGATCAGCTGAGCAGCGCCGCATCGCAACTGTCGCAGCAGAACAGCGGCAACTCTGCCACCAGCAGCACGCAGAACGGCGGCCTGTCACTCTCTTCGCTCAGCGGCCTGCTCAACGGCGGCGATAAAGCGGTGAGCGCCAACAGTATGACCAACGCCGCCGGCGTGATGGAATATTGCGTGCAGCACAACGTGGTGGATAACAACGTGAAGTCGGTGAAGGATCAGGTGCTGAGCAAGCTGGGCCTGAGCAGCACCACCGCGCAGCAGCAGAAAACCGATTACCAGCAGGGGATTCAGGGCCTGCTGAACACCGGCAACGGTCAGCAGCTGAATCTGCAAAGCCTGAGCAACTCGCCGATGGGTGAGAAGCTGAAAACCAAAGCCTGCGATGTGGTGCTGAAGCAGGGCAAAAAATACATCGGCATGTGATTCCTTCGCGTGGGTTCAGAGGCCGCCTTCCTGCCGTCTGAATCGCCGCTCACCTTATGCCAGCCGGCGCGGGCTGTCCCCCGCGCCCTCTTCTCTCGCCACGTAGCCGCTAAGCGCTCAATAACGTCCGTGTCGCATCCGCCACGCGCGCCAGCAGCGCCCTCGCCTGTTCAAACGACTGAATATTGGTGTAGCCAATCACCAGGCCATAGCGCTTTTGCGTCTGCGCGTACCAGCCCGACAGCGGCCGCACGTATAGCGCCTGCTGCGCCCACAGCGTAGCCAGCGCCACGTCCTGCGTGCCGCGCCGCAGAAACGCCACGATGTGCATACCGCCGTCGGTCAGTTCAAAGGTAAACAGCCCCGGAAAGCTGGCTTCGATGGCCTCCAGCATCATGCGGCGCCGCTGCTGATACAGGATGCGCATCTTTTTGATGTGGCGATAAAAATGCCCTTCGCTGAGGAACTGCGCGAGAATTTTCTGCGGCAGCAGCGGCAGGCCGGTTTCCAGAATCTCGCCCAGCTCGCCGAACTGCGCCAGCGTGTGCTGCGGCATCACCAGATAGCCGATGCGCATCGCTGGCATCATGGTTTTGCTGAAGGTGCCGGTGTAGATCACCCGGTCGTGCACATCCAGGCTCTTTAGCGCCGGAATCACCTTACGCGTGTAGTGAAATTCGCCGTCGTAATCATCCTCAATGATCCAGCTGTCATGCTGCTGCGCCCACGCCAGCAGCTGATGTTTGCGCGGCAGCGACAGGCTGACCGCCAGCGGGCTCTGGTGCGTTGGCGTCACCACCGCAAAGCGCGCGTCGGCGTGATAGCGCAGCAGATAATCCACGTCCACGCCCTGCCCATTCACCGGCACATAGTGCAGGTTGGGTGCGATGCGCTTCAGCAGCTGCTGGCCGAAGAAGTAGCCGGGATCTTCGAACAGCACTTTGTCGCCCGGCTGCGCCAGCACCGCCAGAATCAGTCGCAGGTTGGCGCGGTAGCCGCTGGTGATAAAGATCTGCTCCGGCTGGCAGTTGAGGCCGCGCGAAATGTTCAGGTAGCTGGCGATGGCCGCCCGCAACGGCGCATATCCCATCACCGGCGGTATCATCATCTCGTCCGGCCGCAGGCTGCGCGCCGCTTTCGCCGACATCAGCCGCCACTTTTTGTGCGGAAACTCGTCCAGCGCCGGGATGCCGAGCCGCAGCTCGCCTTTGCCCTCGGTCACTGGCAGTAGCGCGGGCGTCGTCGCCGGTGCGCGCGGTGGCGTGGCTGCGCTCGCCAGCTTCAGCTGTGGATTGACGCGCGTGCCCTTCGCGCCCTGGCTGACAAAATAGCCTTCGCCGATGAGGATCTCATAGGCGGCCTCCACCGTTTTGCGCGCTACCTGCAGCTCGCCCGCCAGCACGCGGATCGCCGGTACGCGGTCGCCCGGCCGGAGCTGTCCGGCAAGAATCTGCTGCCGAAAGCGCTGGTAAATCTCTTTGTAACCCACGCGTCACTCCTTCCTCAGCCACTGCGCTATGTCCTACCTGTTTTCACGCGTAATGGCCCTGTTCGCTCAGACATAGCAGTTTAAGATGCAGGCATTCCCCCCGCAATACGGATGACAGCCATGAAGATTGTGCATTACGCCACCGCAGAACAACTCGCGCGCTGCTATCCGCTGATGCGTGCGCTGCGCGGGCGGCTGGCGGATGAGGCGCAGTTTATCGCCCAGGCGCAGCGTCAGCAGGCGCAGGGTTATCGCCTCGCTGGTATCGAACATCAGGGACAGCCAGCGGTGCTGGCCGGTTATCGCCTGCTGGAGAATTTTATCCACGGCAGCTTCTGCTACGTCGATGACCTGGTGAGCGATCCCGCGCTGCGCGGTCAGGGCTTCGGCGCCGCGCTGCTCGACGGCTTAGCGGTGCTGGCGCGGGAGTACGGATGCCACCGTATGGTACTGGATACCGCAATCAGTAATACCCGGGCGCAGGCGTTTTATCAGCGCTGCGGCTATCAGGCGCTCGGCCTGCATTTTTATCGCTCTATCGTATGAGGAACCACTGCATGAATGTGCTGCACATTAAAGTCAGCCCGGATCTGGCGGGATCGGCGTCGCGCATCGCCTCGGCGCGTCTGATCGAAAAGCTGCGCAGCCGCCATCACGATCTGCACGAGACGGTGCTGGATCTGGCGCAACAGCCGCTGCCGCATCTCGATGCTTTCACCATCAGGGCTTTTTTTACCCCACCGGAGGTGCGTGATGAAGCGCAGCGTGACGCCATTCGCACCTCGGAACAGCGGGTGGATCAGTTGTTTGCCTGCGACACCCTGGTTATCTCATCGCCGATGTGGAACCTCGGGCTGCCGTCGGTGCTGAAAGCCTGGTTCGATCATATTACCCGCGCCGGCCGCACTTTCGCCTTTACGCCCGAAGGCACCAAAGTCGGGCTGGTGAGCGGCAAAAAAGTTTACTGCGTGATGGCCAGCGGCAGCGTGTTTGCCCACGGGCCCTTTATGCAGGATGACCAGTTCACGCCGTACGTGCGTGCGGCGCTGGCGTACATCGGCATCAGCGATGTGCAGTTTATCCGCGTCGACGGCACGCACGACCCGCTCAGCCGTGCCCGCGCGTTACCCGAAGCACTCGAAACCATTGAACGTCTGTTCTGACGGAGGAAAATCATGACTCAACGCGTTAACCATTTTAAAACTACCCCGGCGCTGGCCAAAGCGATGTCGGATTTGTCGAATAGCGTCGCCAGCGCGTCACTGGAGAAGTCCCTCAGGCATCTGGTGGATATCCGCGCCTCGCAGCTCAACCACTGCGCGTTCTGCCTCGATATGCACATCAAGCAGGCGGCGATTGACGGCGAGCACGAGCTGCGGCTGCACCATGTGGCGATCTGGCGTGAATCGCCGCTGTTCAGCGCGCGCGAGAAAACCGCCTTTGCCCTGACCGAAGCGCTGACGCGCATTGGCGAGCACGGCGTTGACGAGGCGCTGTACGGCGAGCTGCGCGCGCACTTCTCCGAGGTGGAGATCAGCGAGCTGACCTTTAAGATCGCGGTGATCAATACCTGGAACCGGCTGATGATCCTGTCGCAGATGGCACCCGGCGCGCTCGACAGCGCTTACGGGCTGGATCGTGCTGATTTGCGGTAATTTTTATCGCCAGTGGCTGCGGCTGCTGGCGATAGCATGTTTTTCTGCGCGCCCTGACGCTATAGTGAAGTTTTGCACCACACAGGACACCGCGCATGAAAGGCATCAACATTGCGATTTACTTCGATCCCGACCTGATTCGCATCTGCGTTCACCAGCCGGATGACAGCTACCTCAGCCAGACGTTTCATTACGCCGACAGCGTGATTGAGGAGATTTATCAGTGGCTGGAGCAGTTCACGCCGGGTCGCACCCACATTTGCCTGATTGAGCACGACACCGCCGATATCCTCGCCGATGAGCTGGTGGACAACGGTTATCACGTGCATCAGGTAAGCCAGCATGCGCTGCTCAGCTGGTTCGCCAGTGAGCCGCCCGCCACGCCAGACGGCTCGCCGGTGCGCGCGCTGCTGCGCTATCTGGAGAACGAGAAGCCGGCAGAGTATCAGTCACGCACGCCGCAGATTGAAGCGCTGATGGAGTTGCTGGATGAGCTGGACGATCTGGAAGGCGTGGAGAGCGAGGAAGATGAGGATAACCTGCCGGATAACGTGCTGCGCCTGATGAAGCAGAAGAAAATCAGCGCCAGCGACGCCGCCCAGCGCCTGTTGCCAGACGTGAATGAACGCATTCGCGAGCATTTGATTCATTATCCCGAGCTGATGACGCCGGATCTGCTGGAAGATTTTTTCCCCGAGCTGCTGGAAGCGATGGAAACGCCGAAGCATTGATGCTGTCCAGGTGCGCATAAATGCGCACCCTACGAAAAAACCGGTGTACAGGGTACTGTAGGGTCGCCATTCATGGCGACCGTTGCGCTGGCAGCTGCGCGCATAAATGCGCACCCTACGAAAAAAACGGTGCACAGGATACTGTAGGGTCGCCATTCATGGCGACCGTTGCGCTGGCAGCTGCGCGCCTGATATTAACCAGGGAATAAATCATGCTGGAACTGTTCAAAGCCATTGGGCTCGGCCTGGTGGTGATTTTGCCGCTTGCTAACCCGTTAACCACCGTGGCGCTGTTTCTCGGCCTCGCGGGTGACATGAACTTTCAGGAACGCAATCGCCAGGCGCTGCAGGCGTCGATCTACGTGTTTCTGATTATGATGGTCGCCTGGTACGCCGGTAACGCGGTGCTGCACACCTTTGGTATCTCCATTCCCGGGCTGCGCATGGCCGGCGGGCTGATTGTCGCCTTTATCGGCTTTCGCATGCTGTTCCCCGCCAAACCGGTCGGGCATTCGGTGGAGGCCAAACACAAGCTGGATGAACTCGACGCCAGCGACGACCCGCGCGAAACGGTGAATATCGCCTTTGTGCCGCTGGCAATGCCGAGCACCGCCGGACCGGGCACCATCGCGATGATCATCAGTTCGGCCTCGACGGTGAAAGCCGGCGTCGATTTCCCCGCATGGGTGGTGGCCATCGCGCCGGTACTGACGTTCCTGGCGGTGGCGGTGATTTTATGGATTTCGCTGCGCAGCTCCGGCGCCATCATGAAGCTGGTCGGCAAAGGCGGCATCGAAGCGATTTCGCGCCTGATGGGGTTTTTACTGGTGTGTATGGGCGTGCAGTTTGTCATCAACGGCGTGCTGGAAGTGGCGCACACCTTTCATTAAACAATAAAAAATCGCACCGTACTGTAGCGGCGCGATTCATCGCGCAATGCCCGCCATCTCGCGACGCCGGGCATTGCCATCAGGACAGCGCGCCTGGTCGCGCCGCTACGTTTTAGTGCAGCGTTTTCCGCACATCCGCCACCTGTTCTTTCGTCACTGCCGGCGCGTGGTTGCTCCAGCCCTGACGAATAAAGGTGGCCAGCTGCGCCACTTCATCATCGGTCAGACGATACGCAAACGGCGGCATCGCCAGCGTCGACGGCGCTTTCTCCGTTGAGGGCTGCTGCGCACCGGCCAGAATGGTGTGAATCAACCCGCTGGGATCCTGCGCATTGACGATAGTGGCCTGATCCAATTCCGGGAAAATCCCCGGCGCGCCCTTGCCAGTGACAAAGTGACAGGCACCGCAGTTGTCGAGATACAGACGCTCGCCTTCGGACAGATTCTTCGCCGCCGTCAGCTTCGCTTCGGTCTTCTGCTGCGCCTGCACGTCGTACGCCTGCAGCGGCGGATTGCCGCCGAGGAACTTGAGGTAAGCGGCAATCGCCTGCAGATCGGCATCCGTCATGTGCGAGCTGGAGTGCTCCACCACTGACGTCATCTCGCCGCCCACCGCGGCTTTATCGTTACGTCCGGTTTGCAGATAATCGACAATCTCCTGCTCGCTCCAGCGTGGCACACCGCGCAGCGACGGCACCTCCCAGTTATTCAGGCTGCCGCCGGCGAGGAAGCGATCGTCGCTGCTGTCCAGCGCCTTCTCGTTCATGCCGAGGCCGCGCGGCGTATGGCAGCTGCCGCAGTGGCCGAGGCTTTCCACGATGTAAGCACCGCGATTAACCTGCGCTGACGCGCCGCCAAACGGCTGGAACGGCTTGTCTGAGGTAAACGCCCAGTTCCAGAAACGCATGCCCCAGCGCTGGCTGAACGGGAAGCTCAGCTTTGTTTCCGGCGGCTGCGCGCTGTCCGGCTTCACGCCCTGCATGAAGTAGACGTACAGCGCGTGCAGGTCTTCATCGCTGATTTTGGCGTAATCCGGGTACGGCATCGCCGGGTAAAGGCGCGAGCCGTCCGGCAGCACGCCTTTGCGCACCGCGTCCGAGAACTGCTGCTCGCTGTAGTTGCCGATGCCGTGCTGTTTATCCGGCGTGATGTTGGTGGAGTAAATGGTGCCGAGGTTCGACTCAATCGCCAGTCCGCCGGCGTAATCCGCTTTGCCGGCCACGGTATGGCACGCCATACAGTCGCCAAGGCGCGCCAGGTACTCGCCCTTTTTAATCAGTGATGCGTCATCTGCTGCCTGCGCCTGCACCGCACAGCTGCCCAGCAGCACCGCGTGAGCGATTAACAATGATTTTAATTTCATGTGCTTATGCCTGTACCAGTGGGCCGGGATTCTGCAAATAGTGCTCTTTGATAGCCTGCGCCGCCATCAGGGTAATCGCGCCGATGGTGTCGGTCGGGTTCGCCTGGAAGTTCTGCGGGAAAGCGTTACCGCCCGGCACAAACACGTTGTGCACATCCCAGCTTTGCAGGTACTTGTTCAGCGCCGAGGTTTTCGGGTTGTCGCCCATCACCGCGCCGCCCACGTTGTGGGTAGAGACGTATTTGGTCAGGTCAAAGTCAGCGCCCATCGGCAGGAAGCTCATGCTCATGCTGTCCGGATTCAGCTCTTTGGCGATGTCGCCAACGATGCCTTTCAGGTGCTGCTGCAGCTTGAGCTCGTTCTGTTTCCAGTTAAAGGTCATGCGCAGCAGCGGCTGACCGCGATGGTCGGTGTAGTGCGGATCCAGATCCAGATAGATATCGCGGTACGACTGGCAGGTGGTGGTAATACTGATCTTCATCGAATGGTTGTACCACTGCTCCAGCCCCTCTTTGTACCCCATGCCCCAGCTCGGTGTTCCTTTCGGCAGCGCGGTGCCAATCGGCGTACCGGTCGCCTGCGAACTGTGGATTTTGGCGCCGCCGAGGAAGCCGAGTCCCGGACCGTCGAAGTTGCCGGGCGAGATGTCGTTAAACATCTGACCGGTCGCGCCAGCGGTGGCGAAGGCATTGAAATTCTTGTCTTTGAAGAACAGCGTAGCGCCGCCGTTGGACAGAAACGCATAGTTACGCCCGACGACGCCCTCTTCGGTGATCGGGTTGTAGGGCTTGCCGATGCCGGACAGCAGCATCAGGCGCACGTTGTACAGCTGGAAGCTGGAGAGCACCACAATCTTCGCCGGCTGGAACACTTCGTTGCCGTCAGCGTCGAAATAGAGCACGCCCTTCGCGGTTTTGCCGTCGTCGTGCAGTACCACTTTGTACACTTCCGCATGTACTTCATAGGAGAAGTTCGGCATGCGTTTCAGCGCGTCCATCACTGCCGTCTGCGGTGAGGCTTTTGAGTAGTTCAGGCACGGGTATTTCGAGCAGTAGCCGCAGTAGTTGCAGGGAGCGATCTGGTTGCCGTACGGGTTTTTCCACGCGCGTGAGACGCAGGCTGACGGGTTCGGGAACGGATGATAGCCCAGCTTCTTCGCCGCCTCTTTGAACATCACGTTGTTCAGCGTATCGTCCAGCGCCGGCAGCGGATACGGCTCGGAACGCGGGCCTTCAAACGGATCGCCGCCTTCCAGAATTTGCCCGCGCAGGTTGCCGGTGGTGCCAGACTGGCCGCAAATCAGCTCAAACTTGTAGAAATACGGCTCGATCTCATCCCAGGTGAACGGGAAGTCCATCACGCGCATGTCATCCTGCAGGATGCCGGGCTTATAGGCCTGATCGACGTAGGTTTTCAGTTTGATATCGGTGGGCGTGGGGCGAATCAGTACCGCCGTCCAGTGCATGCCCGCGCCGCCGACGCCGGTACCTGGAGCAAACGCGCCCCATTTGCGGGTTGGCAGCGCCGTCTGGTCCATGTTGTAACGCACGGTGACCGCCACTTCTTTTGGCGTGGCGAACACTTTGTTGCGTACGTTATAGGCGTACTCATCGGCCGGTTTCGGGTAAGCGAAATCCGGGTAGTCGCGCTCGCCGCCGCGCTCAAGGGCGCGCACGTCCAGTCCGGCCATTGCCAGTTCAATACTCATCAGCGAGCCGGCCCAGCCGAGGCCGCACACCACGACGTCGACTTCTTTCTTTGTAATCTGTGCCATGTTTTTCTGTCTCACATACCAAATACGGGGATTCAGGCGCGTTCGCCCATCAGGCTGACCGGTCCGAGCGGATACGGCACGTTGTGCTGCTTCACCCACTCGGTGAAGCTGGCGCGTGCCCCCGGGAAGCCGATGGCGATCCAGGCTTTCATGCCTTTGTTGCCGCCGTACATCGGGTCAGCGAGGTAGCCGTGTTTGGTATCGGAAAGCAGCTGGCTGAAGAACTGCGAGGCTTTCAGGTTCGGTTCACCCAGCGCGGCGAAGTCGATACCGTCGTTTTTATTCACTTTGGTCAGCACCGCGTCTTTCTCTGCCAGCGTCAGCTGCGAGAACGCTTTGTGGTAGGTGCTTTGCGTCCACTGCTCCACCAGTTTGATGCCGGTGCGATACATCTGCTGCGGCGTGAACGGGATCTGATAGCCCATGGTGGCGGGCGCGTGCACGTCAAACGGCCCCTGCAGGTAGATCTCTGCGCCGAACTCCGGGCTGTGCAGCTGCTGGTCAATGAAGATCGGCACGTTGGTTTCCAGCGCACCCGGCGCTTTGCCGTTGCCACCGGCAGGGATCAGGCGATCGGTCGCGGCCAGAATAAATTGCCACTCCTCAGCGCTAAAAAAGATCGGTTTATAGTCGGCAAGGTCCGGTGCTGCCATTTCCGCAGCCTGGGCTGCAGTCAGTCCTTTTAAAACCAGGTCGCTTAATGGCAAAGCCAGCAACGACCCAAGTAAAAACTTACGTCTGGTGGTCGGTTTTTCTAAAAGCATGGCGCGACGACTCTCAGTTGCTAAGAAAGGGAATTATTTTTGTTAATAGATTTATAAATCGGCAAACAAGCTGGCAATCTTATGGATACAGATATTTCAGGATGTAAGAATTAAATTTTAAATGTGTTTTGATGAGAAACCATCAACCTGACAAAAAGTTGCCAGGCGCTGTGGATGCGCTTTCGCAGCGGGAATTGCGCTTTTAACCGTACAAATGCCAGGAGATTAGCGCCAGAGACTGGGCAAATGACTGAAACAAATCGGGGTGAGAAATAGTCGCTCAGCTTAATTAATCAGAAAAAATCACACTTCCATACCAGAGCTTATTCTTATCAATAACCGCTTATTGGCTCAATGCGCAACGTCTGAGCGGTTTATTTCCTGAATATGACAGCGCGCGCACAAAATAACCGTTTAGTTAATTGCCGGTATTAATTGTTATTTCCGGCACAGCTCAGAACAAACCGGCATTTAGCCAGCAGCGCGACAGCGATAAAGTCGTCGCATCAATTACTCAGGATAATCATGATGCGAGCACTCTTATTGTTCTTCACCTTATTCAGCAGCGCCTTTGCCCTGCAGGCCGCCACGCCAAAAGACACGCTGGTGGTGGCCGTGCCGCTCGACGGCATTATCAGCTTCGACCCGGCAGAAAGTTTTGAGACCGTCAGCAACAGCGTGCAGCGCAACATTTATCAGACGCTGGTAGAGGCCGATCGCGATGCGCCACAAAAACTCGCGCCGCTGCTCGCCACCTCATGGCAGCCCGGCAGCACGCCGCACAGCCTGGTGTTCAATCTGAAACCGGATGCGCATTTCGTTAGCGGTAACCCGGTGACCGCGCAGGACGTGGTGTTTTCGCTGACGCGCGCGGTGCAGCTCAACAAAGCCCCGTCGTTTATTCTCGCTGAGTTTGGCTGGACGGCGGAGAACATCGCCAGCCAGCTGCGGGTTGTGAACGATCATCAGCTGGAGATTCAGTGGCCAGCGCAGATTGGTCAGGACCTGGCGCTGCGCCTGCTGACCGCGCCGGTAGCCTCGGTGGTGGACAGCAAAACCGTGCAGCAGCACATCATCGCCAACGACAGCGGCAACGGCTGGCTGCACACTCACTCCGCGGGCAGCGGCGCATTCAGCATCCAGCAATATGTGCCGCAGCAGGCGCTGGTGCTGAGCGCAAATCCGCACGCCAGCCCACAGCCGCAGCTGAAACGCATCCTGCTAAAAGGCGTGGCCGATGCCGGTGCGCGCCGCCTGCTGATTCAGCAGGGCGATGTCGATGTGGCGTACCAGCTGGGCCCGGACCAGATCGATGCGCTGAAAAACGACCAGCAGCTGCGCATTGAGGCCTTCCCGTCGAGCCTGGTCTATTACCTGGCGTTTAATACGCAAAACAAAGCGCAGCCGGCGCTGGGTAATCCGGCGCTGTGGCAGGCGGCGCGCTGGCTGGTGGATTACAACGCCATTTCACGCGATCTGCTGAAAGGCCAGTACCGTATTCACCAGAGCTTCCTGCCGCAGGGCTTTGATGGCGCGCTGGAGAATCAGCCGTTCCATTACGATGTGGCCAAAGCCAAAGCGATCCTGGCGCAGGGCGGTATCAGGCCCGGCAGCAAATTCTCGCTGACGGTGATCAACCAGCCGCCGTACATCGACGTGGCGCAGGCGCTGCAGGCCAGCTTTGCCAAAGCCGACGTGCAGATTGAGCTGCAGCCGGTGGCGGAATCGGAACTGTGGAGCAAAATGCGCGGACGTGATTTCCAGTCGATCTTTATTTACTGGGGCGCCGACTATGTGGATCCGAATACCAACGCCAGCGCCTTTGCTTATAACGTGCCGGGCGGCTCGAAAACGCTGGCGTGGCGCGTCGGCTGGGAGATTCCTGAGCTGAGCGCGCAGACGCGCACCGCAGCCGGTGAGAGCGACGCCAGCCAGCGCCGCGCGCTGTATACCGCGCTGCAACAGCGCGTACAGCAGGATTCGCCGTTCGTGGTGATGCTTCAGGGCGCGCAGCAGGTGGCGGTGCGCAATAACGTCAGCCACGTGCAGCAGGGCATCGGCGTAAGCCTGCTGTTTTTCGATGCGGTAGAGAAGAGGTAGGTAGCTGCGCGCTGCCCCTCATCCCAGCCTTCTCCCGCCCGCGGGAGAAGGGCCGATCGCGCGGGCAGCAACCGGAACTCCCCTTATTTTTCACCCAAATATCCCTCTCTCTCCCGCGCACCGCTTGCTATTCTTTGAGTCATTACGCAATGCCGGAGAACGCAACCATCATGACTACCCCACTGCTGATCGCCCAGACGCCTGACCTTCAACTGCATCTGCTGCCCGCCATGGCTAACCGTCACGGACTGATAACCGGCGCGACCGGCACCGGTAAAACCGTGACGCTGCAAAAGCTGGCGGAATCGTTTTCCGCCATCGGCGTGCCGGTGTTTATGGCCGATGTCAAAGGCGATCTTTCCGGCATTGCGGCCGCAAGCGACGGCTCGGAAAAGCTGCTGGCGCGGCTGGCCAAGATTGGTGTCACAGACTGGCAGGCGCAGAAAAATCCGGTGATCTTGTGGGATATCTTCGGCCAGCAGGGCCATCCGGTGCGCGCAACGGTGTCCGATCTCGGCCCGCTGCTGCTGGCGCGGCTGCTCAGCCTTAACGAGGTGCAGTCCGGCGTGCTGCAAATTATCTTCCGTATTGCCGACGATCAGGGCCTGCTGCTGCTGGACTTCAAAGATTTGCGCGCCATGACGCAATACATCGGTGATAACGCCAAAGCATTTCAGACGCAGTACGGCAATATCAGCAGCGCCTCGGTGGGCGCCATTCAGCGCGGCCTGCTGGCGCTGGAGCAGCAAGGGGCTGAACACTTCTTTGGCGAGCCAATGCTGGATATCCGTGACTGGATGCGCTGCGACGCTGACGGCAAAGGCTTCATCAATATCCTGGCAGCGGAAAAGCTTTATCAGCAGCCGAAACTCTACGCCACCAGCCTGCTGTGGCTGCTGGCGGAACTGTATGAACAGCTGCCGGAAGCCGGCGATCTTGACAAACCAAAGATGGTGTTCTTCTTTGACGAAGCGCATCTGCTGTTTAACGACGCGCCGCCGGTGCTGCTGGAGAAAGTGGAACAGGTAATTCGCCTGATTCGCTCGAAAGGCGTTGGCGTGTACTTTGTCACGCAGAATCCGGCGGACATTCCGGATAATGTGCTGGGTCAGCTGGGTAACCGCGTGCAGCATGCGCTGCGTGCCTTCACGCCGAAAGACCAGAAAGCGGTAAAAAGCGCCGCCGAAACGATGCGCGCCAACCCGGCGTTTAATACCGTGGAGGCGATTCAGGCGCTGGGCACCGGCGAGGCGCTGATCTCTTTCCTCGATGAGAAAGGCAGCCCGTCGATGGTGCAGCGCGCCATGGTGATCGCGCCGGGCTCGCGCATGGGGCCGGCCACTCCTGATGAACGCAACAGCCTGATCAACCATTCGCCGCTGTACGGCAAATACGACAGTGCCGTCGATCGCGAATCGGCGTTCGAAATGTTACAGCAAGGCGTGCAGGCCGCGCCGCAGCAGGCCGATGCACCGCCCAGCAAAGGCAATAGCGTGGCGGTGGATGACGGCATTCTGGGTGGGCTGAAAGAGATTCTGTTCGGCAGCACCGGGCCGCGCGGCGGCAAGCGCGACGGCGTGGTACAGAGCGTGGCGAAAAGCGCGGCGCGCCAGGTGACCAATCAGATCATCCGCGGCGTGCTGGGCAGTCTGCTCGGTGGACGCCGCCGTTAATCGCCCTCTGCTATGATCGTGGTATGGATAAATATCAACAATTAAAACGGAGCAAGCGTCTGGCCCTGTCGCTGCTGCTGATTGCCGCCGCGACCTTTGTCGTGACGCTGTTTCTGCCGCCCACGTTCTGGGTACTGGGGCTGAAGGCGATTGCCGAAGCGGCGATGGTCGGTGCGCTGGCCGACTGGTTTGCGGTGGTGGCGCTGTTTCGTCGCGTGCCGGTGCCGTTCATCTCGCGCCATACGGCAATCATTCCACGCAACAAAGATCGCATCGGCGAGAATCTTGGCCGCTTCGTGCAGGAGAAGTTTCTTGATACCGATTCGCTGCTGGCACTGATTCGCCGCCACGATCCGTCACAGCTGCTGGCGCAGTGGCTCAATACGCCGGGCAACGCCGATCGCATTGGCCGCCACCTGCTGCAGGTGATGCGCGGTTTCCTCGATCTCACCGACGATCAGCGTATTCAGCGCTTTTTGCGCCGCGCGGTGCATCGCGCACTGGATAAGGTCGATCTGACCCAGTCCAGCGCGCTGCTGCTGGACAGCCTGACCAAAAACAATCGCCATCAGGAGCTGCTGGACGCTGCTGTGCAACAGCTGCTGCGTCTGCTGCACAAACCCGGCACGCGCGAGTTTATCGCGCTGCAGATTGTGCGCTGGCTGAAACGCGAACATCCGATCAAGGCCAAAGTGCTGCCGACCGAATGGCTGGGCGAACACAGCGCCGAGCTGGTCGCCAACGCGGTGGATTCGATTCTCGATGAAGTGGCGCGCGACCAGGGCCACGAATTTCGCCTCGGTTTTAACCGCGCGGTACAGCGCCTGATAGAGCGACTGAAAAGCGATCCGGAGATGGCCGAACGCGCTGAGACCATCAAACACTGGCTGAAAGAGGATGAGTCGTTTAACCGTTATATCGGCGAGCTGTGGCAGGACCTGCGCCGCTGGCTGAAGAGCGACCTCAACAGTGACGATTCGCGCGTGCAGGAGCGGGTGCGGCTGGCGGCGCTGTGGCTGGGCGAAACGCTGGCCGCCGATGAAGCACTGCGTACCTCAATGAATCAGCATCTGGAAGACGCTGCGCGCAGCGTCGCGCCGGAGTTTGCGGCGTTTCTCACCCGCCATATCAGCGATACGGTGAAGAGCTGGGATGCGCGCGAGATGTCGCAACAGATTGAGCTGAACATTGGCCGTGATTTGCAGTTTATCCGCATCAACGGCACGCTGGTGGGCGGTACCATTGGCCTGGTGCTGTTTTTGCTGTCGCAGCTGCCGGGCTGGCTGCAGACGTTGCGCTAACGGTGCGGGCATCGACCTGGTCGCCATGAATAAAAAAGGTCGCCATGAATGGCGACCCTACGGTAACGGTGCGGGAATGACAGGGGCGCCCTGAATCGCGCCCCTGCAACCCTCACTACCGCCGTTTCAGCAACAGGTACAAACTGATGGCGAAGAATGCGCCGCTCGGCAGAATCGCGCCCAGCACCGGCGGTAAACCGTACACCAGACTCAGCGGCCCGAAGATCTGATCCAGCACGTAGAACAGGAAGCCAAAGCTGATGCCGGTCACCACGCGCACGCCCATCGATACGCTTCGCAGCGGACCAAAGATAAACGACAGCGCCATCAGCATCATCACCGCCACCGACAGCGGCTGGAAGATTTTGCCCCACATATTCAGCAGGTAGCGCCCGGATTCCTGGCCGCTCTGTTTGAGATATTTGCTGTAGTTATACAGACCGCTGATCGACAGCGCGTCCGGGTCCAGCGCCACCACGCCCAGCTTGTCTGGCGTCAGATTGGTTTTCCATTCGCCGCTCAGGCTCTGTGAACCGGTAATCTGCTTCGGATCATTCAGGTCCGACTCATCCACCTGCGACAGCTCCCACAGTTTGCGATCTTTATTCCAGACCGCGGTGGCGGCATAGCGCACGCTCAGCAGACGCCGCTGGTCGGTAAAGCGATAGATACTGACGCCGTCGATCTCGTTGTCGCCTTTAATGCGCTCAATGTAGATAAAGTCGTTGCCGTCTTTCGCCCACAGGCCGTTTTGCGTCGAAACCAGCGAGCCGCCGTACAGCTGCTGCGCCCGGTAGTTACGCGCCATCTGCTCGCCCTGCGGGGCGACAAATTCGCCCACCGCCATGGTCAGCAGCACCAGCGGAATCGCAGTTTTCATTACCGCCAGCGCCACCTGCAGACGGGTAAAGCCGGAGGCCTGCATCACCACCAGTTCGCTGCGCTGCGCCAGCGTGCCCAGCCCCAGCAGCGCGCCCAGCAGTGCCGCCATCGGGAAGAAGATCTCGATATCTTTCGGCACGCTGAGCAGCGTGTAGTAACCGGCATCCAGCGCGGTATACGCGCCCTGCCCGGTTTTACGCAGCTGATCAACGAACTTAATGATGCCCGACAGCGACACCAGCATGAACAGCGTCATCATGATGGTGTTGAAGATGGTTTTGCCGATATAGCGGTCAAGGACCTTAAACATCACACGGATCCTCCACGGCTAAAGCGCGCGCGGAAACGGCGCATCGGCACGGTATCCCATACGTTGAGCGCCACCGCCAGCGCCAGATACGCCAGGTTGACCACCCACATCCAGATCGCCGGATCAAACCGGCCTTTCGCCGCGTTGGAGCGCAGTGAGCTCTGCAGCAGGAAGAAGATCAGGTAGAGCAGCATGGCTGGCAACATTGACAGCACGCGGCCCTGACGCGGGTTAACCACGCTGAGCGGCACCACCATCAGCGCCATCACCAGCACAGCGAACACCAGCGTCAGACGCCAGTGCAGCTCCGCCTGGAACTGCGGCGTTTTGGTTTTGATCAGCGTGCTGATATCGGCCTGATCGGCATCGTTAGGATCGAGCACCGCCTCTTTGTATCCCACCAGCGCCTGATAATTGACGAAGTCGGTAATACGGAAGTCACGCAGCAGCGCCGTGCCTTCAAAGCGCGTGCCTTTGTCCAGCGTCACGGTCTGCGAGCCATCTTTGTGCTGCTCCATGTGGCCGCTGTCGGCCAGCACCACCGATGGCCGTGCATTGCCCTTCGGTCGCAGCTGCGCCAGGAACACGCTGCCGAACTTGTTGCCTTTCACGTCTTCGACGAACAGCACGGTATTGCCGTCGCTGGAGGTCTGAAACTGCCCCGCCGCCAGCGCCGCCGCTCCCGGGTTGGCCTTAGCATTTTGTGTCACTTCATCCTGATAGCGCGAGGACCATGGGCCAAGCCAGATCACGTTGACCGCCGCCACCAGCGAGGTGAACAGCATCAGGATCATCGCCGCTTTAATCAGGACGCCTTTACCCAGCCCGCAGGCGTGCATCACCGTAATTTCACTTTCGGTGTACAGCCGCCCAAGGGTCATTAAAATCGCCAGAAACAAGCTTAGGGGCAGGATAAGTTGTGCCATTTCAGGCACGCCAAGTCCTAACAATGTCAGAACCAGATTTGTTGGGATTTCGCCATCCACCGCCGCACCCAAAATCCTGACTAACTTCTGGCAAAAGAAGATAAGTAGCAGGATGAACAGGATAGCCAGCTGGCTTTTGAGCGTTTCCCGAACCAGATATCTAATGATGATCACGCTTAGTACGCCTGTGAAAACTTGTCTTTTTGCAGGAAAATCGCTAGTTTCAACGCTTATCAGCCATTTTTCTTCATCAATGGCCGTCATGGTAGCTAAAATAGTATGACGAACGCGTTAGGGTGGTGAAAAAACAACACATTGTCACCCCACTCATTATGGCCGCCGGCGTTAAATTGTCATGGCGTCGCAACAAATTAATGGGTTACGAACGCGCTACATTCTAACGACAGCTAAGGCCGTTGTCTTTAAGATTCAGGAGAGTGCATGGAGTTCAGTGTAAAAAGCGGTAGCCCGGAAAAACAGCGCAGCGCCTGCATTGTGGTTGGCGTTTTCGAACCGCGTCGTCTGTCACCGATTGCCGAGCAGCTGGATAAGATCAGCGATGGCTACATCAGCGCGCTGCTGCGCCGCGGTGAGCTGGAGGGCAAAGTGGGCCAGACGCTGCTGCTGCACCATGTGCCAAATATTCTGTCCGAACGTATCCTGCTGATCGGCTGTGGTAAAGAGCGTGAGCTGGATGAGCGCCAGTACAAACAGGTGATTCAGAAAACCATCAATACCCTGAACGATACCGGTTCGATGGAAGCGGTGTGCTTCCTGACCGAGCTGCACGTTAAAGGGCGCAATACCTACTGGAAAGTGCGCCAGGCGGTAGAAACCTCTAAAGAGGCGCTGTACAACTTCGACCAGCTGAAAAGCAACAAAGTTGAGCCGCGCCGTCCGCTGCGCAAGCTGGTGTTCAACGTGCCGACCCGTCGTGAGCTGACCAGCGGTGAGCGCGCTATTCAGCACGGCCTGGCCGTTGCCGCCGGCGTCAAAGCGGCGAAAGACCTGAGCAATATGCCGCCGAATATTTGTAACGCCGCGTATCTGGCGTCGCAGGCACGTCAGCTGGCCGATGCGTACAGCAAAAACGTTACCACCCGCGTGATTGGCGAACAGCAGATGAAAGAGCTGGGTATGAACGCCTATCTGGCGGTCGGTGCCGGTTCGCACAACGAGTCGCTGATGTCGGTGATTGAGTACAAAGGCAGCAGCGACGCCGATGCGCGCCCTATCGTGCTGGTAGGTAAAGGGCTGACCTTTGACTCCGGCGGCATCTCCATCAAGCCTGCCGAGGCGATGGATGAGATGAAATATGACATGTGCGGCGCGGCGTCGGTGTACGGCGTGATGCGCATGGTGGCGGAGCTGAATCTGCCGCTGAACGTGGTCGGCGTGCTGGTGGGCTGTGAGAACATGCCGGACGGGCGTGCGATGCGTCCGGGCGACGTGCTGACCACCATGTCCGGCCAGACGGTTGAAGTGCTGAATACCGACGCCGAGGGCCGCCTGGTGCTGTGCGATGCGCTGACCTACGTTGAGCGCTTCGATCCGGAAGTGGTGATTGACGTCGCTACCCTGACCGGCGCCTGCGTGATTGCGCTGGGTCATCACGTCAGCGGGTTGATGTCGAACCACAATCCGCTGGCGCACGAGCTGATCAGCGCGTCAGAGCAGTCGGGCGACCGCGCGTGGCGTCTGCCGATGGCCGACGAGTATCAGGAGCAGCTGGAGTCCAACTTTGCCGATATGGCCAACATCGGTGGCCGTCCGGGCGGCGCGATTACCGCCGCCTGCTTCCTGGCACGCTTCGCGCGCAAGTTTAACTGGGCGCACCTGGATATCGCCGGCACCGCCTGGCGCTCCGGCAAAGCTAAAGGCGCGACCGGCCGTCCGGTGCCGCTGCTGTCGCAGTTCCTGCTGAACCGCGCTGGCCTGAACGGCGACGATTAAGAGCCGGGGCGAATGCTGCGACGGTGCGCATGAATGCGTTAAATACCGTGCGGCCATTGGAACGGTGCGCATGAATGCGTTAAATACCGTGCGGCCATTGATACGGTGCGCATGAATGCGCACCCTACGGGTGTGATGGTACGTATAAATGCGTTAAATACCGTGCGGCCATTGAAACGGTGCGCATGAATGCGCACCCTACGGGTGTGATGGTGCGTATAAATGCGTTAAATACCGTGCGGCCATTGATACGGTGCGCATGAATGCGCACCCTACGGGTGTAGGGTCGCCATTTATGGCGACCTGATTATCAGCCGCACGGTTTACAGGGTCGCCATTGATGGCGACCTTATTATTGGACGCCGCAATCTTACTGTCGCACAATGCGCCCCACTGTCATTGATGGAAATAACCTGCCATGAAAAACGCCACCTTCTTCGTCATGGAGTCTGAAAGCGCCAGCGACGGCTTAAGCGCCATCGAAGCGCTGGTGTGCGATTTGGCCGCCAGCCGCTGGCGAGACGGTAAGCGCATCCTGATTGCCTGCGAAGATGAACAGCAGGCCAATCGGCTGGATGAAGCACTGTGGCAGCGTCCGGCCAACGCTTTTGTGCCGCACAACCTGGCCGGCGAAGGCCCGCGCTACGGCGCGCCGGTTGAGCTGGCCTGGCCGCAGCGACGCGGCAGTGCGCCGCGCGATCTGCTGATCAGCCTGCTGCCGCAGTTTGCAGATTTTGCTACCGGTTTCCATGAAGTGATAGACTTCGTACCTTATGAAGAATCCCTGAAACAACTGGCGCGTGACCGCTATAAAGCGTATCGCAGCGTTGGTTTCCAATTGAATACGGCGACGCCACCCCCGCCGCAAACGACATAGCAGATATGGAAAAGACATATAACCCGCAAGATATCGAGCAGCCGCTCTACGAGCACTGGGAACAGCAGGGCTACTTCAAACCGAATGGCGATACCAGCCAGGAAAGCTTTTGCATCATGATCCCGCCGCCGAACGTCACCGGTAGCTTGCATATGGGTCACGCCTTCCAGCAAACCATCATGGATACCATGATCCGCTACCAGCGCATGCAGGGTAAAAACACCCTGTGGCAGGCAGGTACGGACCACGCCGGTATCGCCACCCAGATGGTGGTTGAGCGCAAGATCGCCGCTGAAGAGGGCAAAACGCGTCAGGATTACGGTCGTGACGCCTTTATCGAAAAAATCTGGCAGTGGAAGGCTGAATCCGGCGGCACCATCACCCGCCAGATGCGTCGCCTCGGCAACTCGGTTGACTGGGAGCGCGAGCGCTTCACCATGGATGAAGGCCTGTCCAACGCGGTGAAAGAAGTCTTCGTCCGTCTGTACAAAGAAAACCTGATTTACCGTGGCAAGCGCCTGGTGAACTGGGATCCGAAACTGCGCACGGCGATCTCTGACCTCGAAGTGGAAAACCGCGAGAGCAAAGGCTCAATGTGGCACATTCGCTATCCGCTGGCGGACGGCGTGAAAACTGCCGAAGGCAAAGATTACCTGGTGGTGGCCACCACCCGTCCGGAAACCCTGCTGGGCGATACCGGCGTGGCGGTCAACCCGGAAGATCCACGTTACAAAGATCTGATCGGCAAAGAGGTGATCCTGCCGCTGGTGAACCGTCGTATTCCGATCGTCGGCGACGAACACGCCGATATGGAGAAAGGCACCGGCTGCGTGAAGATCACCCCGGCGCATGACTTCAACGACTACGAAGTGGGCCGTCGTCACAAGCTGCCGATGATCAACATCCTGACCTTTGATGGCGACATCCGCGAGCGTGCGGAAGTGTTCGACACCAACGGTGAAGTCAGCGATGCCTGTTCCGATGAAATTCCGCCGCAGTTCCAGAAGATGGAGCGTTTCGCCGCGCGTAAAGCGATTGTCGCGGCCGTTGACAAGCTCGGCCTGCTCGACGAAATCAAACCACACGATCTGACGGTACCCTACGGCGACCGCGGCGGCGTGGTGATCGAGCCGATGCTGACCGATCAGTGGTACGTGCGCACGGCCCCGCTGGCGAAAGTCGCGGTGGAAGCGGTAGAAAACGGCGACATTCAGTTTGTGCCGAAGCAGTACGAAAACATGTACTTCTCATGGATGCGCGACATCCAGGACTGGTGCATCTCGCGTCAGCTGTGGTGGGGCCACCGCATTCCGGCCTGGTACGACAACAACGGTAACGTCTATGTCGGCCGTAGCGAAGAAGAAGTGCGTCAGGAAAACAATCTGGCCGCCGACGTAACGCTGCGCCAGGATGACGACGTGCTTGATACCTGGTTCTCTTCCGGCCTGTGGACATTCTCTACGCTGGGCTGGCCGGAGAACACAGAAGCGCTGCGCACTTTCCATCCTACCAGCGTGCTGGTGAGCGGCTTCGACATCATCTTCTTCTGGATTGCGCGTATGATCATGCTGACCATGCACTTCATCAAAGATGAGAACGGCAAGCCGCAGGTACCGTTTAAAACCGTCTACATGACTGGTTTGATCCGCGATGAAGAAGGCCAGAAGATGTCCAAGTCGAAAGGCAACGTCATCGATCCGCTGGATATGGTGGACGGCATTTCGCTGGAAGATCTGCTGGAGAAACGCACCGGTAACATGATGCAGCCGCAGCTGGCTGAGAAGATTCGCAAACGCACCGAGAAGCAGTTCCCGGACGGTATCGTGCCTTCCGGCACCGATGCGCTGCGCTTCACCCTCGCCGCGCTGGCGTCCACCGGTCGTGACATCAACTGGGATATGAAGCGCCTGGAAGGCTACCGCAACTTCTGTAACAAGCTGTGGAACGCCAGCCGCTTCGTGCTGATGAACACCGAAGATCAGGATTGCGGCCAGAACGGCGGCGAGCTGAAGCTGTCACTGGCGGATCGCTGGATCCTGACGGAATTCAACAGCACCGTGAAAGCGTACCGTGAAGCGCTGGATAGCTATCGCTTTGATATCGCTGCCAACATTCTGTACGACTTCACCTGGAACCAGTTCTGTGACTGGTATCTGGAGCTGACCAAGCCGGTGATGAACAGCGGCAGCGAAGCGGAGCTGCGCGGCACGCGCAACACGCTGGTGACGGTACTGGAAGCGTTGCTGCGTCTGGCGCATCCGATCATCCCGTTCATTACCGAGACCATCTGGCAGCGCGTGAAAGTGCTGAAGAACATCGACCACGATACCATCATGCTGCAGCCGTTCCCGCAGTATGACGCGGCGAAGGAAGACGCGGAAGCGAAGGCCGATATCGAGTGGATGAAGCAGGCGATTGTGGCGGTGCGTAATATCCGTGCCGAAATGAACATCGCGCCGAGCAAGCCGCTCGACGTGCTGCTG
>NZ_SDFT01000117.1:0-12613 GCF_004916815.1 Pantoea sp. R102 | reverse complement strand
ATTGTGCTGCGCGTCAACAGCCCGGGCGGCAGCGTAACGGCCTCTGAGGCCATCCGTGAAGAGCTGGCGGCGGCGCACGATGCCGGTAAGCCGGTGGTGGTGTCGATGGGCGGCATGGCGGCATCGGGCGGCTACTGGATCTCCACGCCGGCCGACTACATCGTCGCTGCGCCGAGCACCCTGACCGGGTCGATCGGCATCTTTGGCGTGATCAATACGGTGGAGAACAGCCTGAGCAGCATCGGCGTGCACAGCGATGGCGTTGCCACCTCGCCGCTGGCGGATGTGTCGACCACCAAAGCGCTGCCGGCTGAAGTGCAGCAGCTGATGCAGCTGACCATTGAAAACGGTTATCGCAACTTTGTCGGTCTGGTCGCGGCGTCACGCCATAAAACGCCACAGCAGATTGATGCCATTGCGCAGGGTCACGTCTGGACCGGTAGCGATGCCAAAGCCAACGGGCTGGTGGATGCGCTGGGCGACTTCGACGATGCGGTGGCTAAAGCCGCTGAGCTGGCGAAGATCGCGAGACCTGAACTGAGCTGGTATCAGGACGATCCGGGGATGATCGACCTGCTGCTGAACCAGATGAATGCGTCGGCACAGGCCGTGCTGCCGGCCGCGCTGAAAGTGTGGCTGCCGGCTCCGGTCAGCGAAGTGATGGGCGCGCTGCAGGCGCAGCCGGGCCTGATGAATAATCTCAACGATCCGCAAAACCGTTACGCGTTCTGCCTGACCTGCGGCAACGTACGCTAATCTTTACAGCCCGGCCGCTGGTCGGGCTGCTTTTCCCCGCCAATCGCCTTATACTGCGCGTTTTACGGCAAGTCTGAGTCCATTCATGCAAAAGAAAAATATCTATGTAGCCTACACGGGCGGGACCATCGGTATGCAACGCTCCGCGCAGGGTTACATTCCGGTCTCTGGCCATCTGCAGCAGCAGCTGGCGATGATGCCAGAGTTTCACCGTCCGGAAATGCCGGATTTCACCATCCACGAATACCAGCCGCTGATTGACTCCTCGGATATGACGCCGCAGGACTGGCAGTCAATCGCTGATGACATCCAGCTGAACTACGATCGCTATGACGGTTTCGTCATTCTGCATGGCACCGATACCATGGCGTTCACCGCGTCGGCGCTGTCGTTCATGCTGGAGAACCTGGCCAAGCCGGTGATCGTCACCGGGTCGCAGATCCCGCTGGCCGAGCTGCGCTCAGACGGTCAGCAGAACCTGCTGAACTCGCTATACGTCGCGGCCAACTATCCGATTAATGAAGTGGCGCTGTTCTTCAACAACACGCTGTTCCGCGGTAACCGCACCACCAAAGCCCACGCCGACGGTTTTAATGCGTTTGCGTCACCGAACCTGTCGCCGCTGCTGGAAGCGGGCATCCATATTCGCCGTCTCAATACGCCGCCAGCACCGCGCGGCAGCGGTGAGCTGATCGTCCATCCGATCACGCCTCAGCCGATTGGCGTGGTGACCATTTATCCTGGCATCTCTGCCGACGTGGTACGCAATTTCCTGCGTCAGCCGGTGAAGGCGCTGATTCTGCGCTCTTACGGTGTGGGCAACGCGCCACAAAACGCCGAGTTTCTTGCCGAACTGCAGCAGGCCAGCGAGCGCGGCATTGTGGTGGTGAACCTGACGCAGTGCATGTCCGGTAAGGTGAATATGGGCGGTTACGCCACCGGCAACGCACTGGAACACGCCGGCGTGATCAGTGGTTTTGATCTGACCGTCGAGGCCACCCTGACTAAACTGCACTTTTTGTTAAGCCAGAACCTCACCAGCGCTGAAATTCGTGCCAAAATGCAGCAGAATTTACGTGGCGAACTGACCGAAGACTGATACGGAGCAAAATCCCATGAAGCGGGCATTGATAATCATCGATATTCAGAACGATTTTTGCCCCGGCGGCCCGATGGCCGTGCGTGAAGGTGACCAGACGGTTGCCGTTGCTAATCGCTATGCACGCGAATTCCGCGCGCGCGGTGAATGCGTGGTGGCGTTGCAGGACTGGCATCCGGCCAATCACGGCAGCTTTGCCTCGGTCTCTGGCGAGCCGGTGTATACCCTCGGTGAACTGAATGGTCTGGCGCAGATCTGGTGGCCGGATCACGGCGTGCAGCACTCACAGGGCGCGGATTTCCATCCGGATCTCGATCGCAGTCTGATTGATGCGGTGTTCCATAAAGGCGGCGATGTGGATGTGGATAGCTACAGCGCCTTTTTCGATAACGGGCACCGCCGCAAAACCGAGCTCGACAGCTGGCTGCGCGAGCGCGGCATTACTCACCTGGTGATGCTGGGCCTGGCGACCGATTACTGCGTCAAGTACAGCGTGCTGGATGCGCTGGAACTGGGATATCACGTTGAGGTGGTGCAGGAAGGCTGCCGGGGCGTCAATCTCAATCCGGACGACAGCGAGATCGCGATCGCGCAGATGCAGGCGCAGGGTGCGGTCATTATCTGAAAATCAGGGCTGGAGCTCTCCAGCCCTGCAGCCGGTTAATGCAGGTTGATGCGCGTCACGTCGGACTCGATTCCCCACTCTTCCTTCAGCTGTTTTTTCGACTTCATCACCATCTCGCCGCCTTTACCGATGGTCATGTGCTGCGGTTCGTCGTTGTGCCGCGCCTGCCACAGCATCACCAGCTGCAGACAGTTATCTTTCTGATCCTGCGTCAGCGCCACGCCGTCTGGCCACTTGCCGGTTTCCACCGCGGTGGCGAGGCGCTCGTAGACTTCCGGCGTCATCGCCGCCAGCATTGCTTCCAGTTCCTGCTTCATGCTCAGCCCTCGTGCTGATTGCCCTGCTCGTCGGTAAAGTTCAGCGACGCTGAGTTGACACAATAGCGCTCACCGGTTGGCTGCGGGCCATCCGGGAAGACGTGGCCCAGATGGGCGTCGCAGTTACCGCAGCGGATTTCGACGCGGTGCATACCGTGCGAGTCATCTTCCAGATAGCGGATAGCTTCATCGTTATACGGCTGGTAAAAGCTCGGCCAGCCGCAGCCGGAGTCATACTTGGTTTCGGAGAGAAACAGCGGTGCGTTGCAGACCAAGCAGTGATAGATACCCTCCTGCTTGTTGTGCAACAGCGCGCCGGTGAAAGGCGGTTCGGTTCCACGATGCTGAGTGACGTAGCGCTGCATTTCCGACAGCTGGGCAATTTTTGCCTCGGGTGCGGTGTCTTTAGCCATTTTGAGTTCCGGAGTGTCATTCTGTAAAAATCGTCTAGTATTCTAACAAACGAACAACATCTTCCGGGTCTTTTTTCGTGCGGATGCTTTTGCCCCGACCAGCACTGCGCAATTTTGTGATGACGATCACTCTTTGCAACAGTCATCCCTTTTTAGTCTGCATTCGGCGTAAGATAGGTGCGCAATAAGGGCGCTGCGCAAGCGTTTGCGCAACCAATTATTCCTGGCGCTGGAATTGACCTGTCGCAACAATTGACACGATTCCGCTTGACGCCTGGTAAGGTTTTTGTAATTTTACAGCCAACCTTTTATTCACTAACAAATAGCTGGTGGAATATATGACTATCAAAGTAGGTATCAACGGTTTTGGCCGTATCGGTCGCATCGTTTTCCGTGCTGCTCAGCAGCGTTCTGACATCGAAATCGTCGCGATCAACGACCTGCTCGACGCCGATTACATGGCTTACATGCTGAAGTATGACTCTACACACGGTCGTTTCGACGGCACCGTAGAAGTGAAAGATGGCGCGCTGATCGTTAACGGTAAAAAAATCCGTGTTACCGCTGAGAAAGACCCGGCTAACCTGAAATGGGACGAAGTGGGCGTTGACGTTGTTGCTGAAGCAACCGGTATCTTCCTGACCGACGAAACCGCACGTAAACACATCACTGCCGGCGCGAAGAAAGTGGTTCTGACTGGCCCGTCTAAAGATGACACCCCAATGTTCGTTCGTGGTGCCAACTTCGACAAATATGCCGGCCAGGACATCGTGTCTAACGCTTCCTGCACCACCAACTGCCTGGCACCGCTGGCTAAAGTAATCAACGACAAGTTCGGTATCGTTGAAGGTCTGATGACCACTGTTCACGCCACCACCGCCACCCAGAAAACCGTTGATGGCCCGTCTCACAAAGACTGGCGCGGCGGCCGCGGTGCAGCGCAGAACATCATCCCATCTTCTACTGGCGCAGCGAAAGCAGTAGGCAAAGTTCTGCCAGAGCTGAACGGTAAACTGACCGGTATGGCGTTCCGCGTACCAACGCCAAACGTGTCTGTGGTTGACCTGACCGTTCGTCTGGAAAAACCAGCGTCTTATAAAGACATCTGTGCAGCCATCAAAGCCGCTGCTGAAGGTGACATGAAAGACGTGCTGGGCTACATCGAAGACGACGTGGTTTCTACCGACTTCAACGGCGAAACCCTGACTTCCGTGTTCGACGCGAAAGCCGGTATCGCTCTGAACGACAACTTTGTGAAACTGGTTTCCTGGTACGATAACGAAACCGGTTACTCCAACAAGGTTCTGGATCTGATTGCACTGGTTGCTGCTAAGTAAGCTAACCGGCTAAACAGACAAGGGGTGACTTCGGTCGCCCCTTTTTTTTCGATTGGATGAGAGAAGGTCTGACAATGCACAATTCGCTCTTTAACTTGCCCGTGGTGACGCAGATCACCCCTTACCTGTCGCAGCGTCAGATGGGTGAATTGCCGATTCTGGTGATCAGCCATCCGAAAGTGCGCGCGGCCATTGCGCTGCAGGGCGCGCATCTGCTGGCATGGCAGCCGGCCGGTCAGCAGCCCGCCATCTGGCTTAGCGACAAGACGCCGTTTGTCAGCGGCAAAGCCATTCGCGGCGGTGTGCCGGTCTGCTGGCCGTGGTTTGGTCCGGCAGGTGAACCTGCACATGGCTTTGCCCGTAATCAGCCATGGACGCTGACGGCGCATGATGAGAACGAAGATGCGGTCATGCTGACGTTCACGCTGGAAAGTAATGCACAAACGAAAAAACTGTGGCCGCACGATTTCACGCTGCTGGCGCGCTTCCGCATTGCTGAACACTGTGAGATTGAGCTGGAAGCCTGGGGCGATTATGAAGCTACTGCCGCGCTGCACAGCTATTTTCAGGTGGCGGACATTGCGCAGGTTGAAGTCAGCGGGCTCGGCAACAGCTATATCGATAAGGTGCAGGACAATGCCATCGGCAGCGCAGCGGACGGTAAACAAACCTATCCCGATCGGGTTGATCGCATTCATACCGCAGCGGAAGACTGCAGTGTGATTCACGATCGCGCCGGTAAGCGCCAGATTGAAGTCTACCACCATTATCAAAGTGACGTTGTCACCTGGAACCCCGGCCCGGCACTGTCCTGCAGCATGGCCGATATGCCTAATGATGGTTATAAAACGATGGTGTGCGTGGAGACGGCGCGAATTAACAAGCCGATGAAAAGTGCCGGAGAAACCCCTGCCCGCCTTGGCGTCACGCTGAGAATCCGCAATAAGTAATGCTGAACGGCGCGCACGCGCCGTTTACACCACATCCAGCGCCAGTTTGTGCTGCGGCGGCGGAAAAGCACGATCCAGCAGCGCCAGCTCATCGCTGGTCAGGGTGATTTTCAGGGCCGCCGCATTCTCCTGCACGTGCGCCACGCTGCCCGCCTTGGGAATGGCCATTACGCCCGGCTGGCGAATCACCCAGCGCAACAGCAACTGAGCGATGCTGATGCCCTTCTGTTGTGCAATCTGCTGCAGAGTCGCATCGTCAAACAGCGCCTGACGCAGCCGTCCGGCCTGCGCCAGCGGACAGTAAGCCATGACGGGCGTATGGTGCTGCTGACAGAGCGGCAGTAAATCAAATTCAATGCCGCGTGAAGCCAGATGGTACAGCACCTGATTAGTCGCGCAGCCCATACCTCCGGCTTCACTCCACAGCTCCTGCAGATCGTCGCTATCAAAATTGGAGACGCCCCAGTGGCGGATTTTGCCCTGCTGCTGCAGCGTTTGCATGGCGCGCACAGTCTCTTCCAGCGGTACATTACCGCGCCAGTGCAACAGATAAAGATCGAGATAGTCCGTCTGCAGACGGCGCAGACTGCGCTCACAGGCGTCAATCGCATCGACCTCACCGGCGTTCCACGGGTAAACTTTTGATACCAGCCAGGCTTGATCGCGCCGTCCGCGCAGCGCTGCGCCAACCACCTCTTCCGCGCCGCCTTCGGCATACATCTCAGCGGTATCGATCAGTTTCAGTCCGGCGTCCAGTCCAGCCTGTAGCGCAGCGATTTCCTGCGCCCGCTGTGCCGGATTCTCACCCATGTACCAGGTGCCCAGGCCGATAGCCGGTAACGGCGTATCGTCATTGAACTGAATTGTCTTCATCTCACCTCCCGCTGCGCCATTACGGGGCGCAATATTGGTGCAGGGTAACAAAAACGCCTCATTATGAGGCGTTCGTGCAGTCATCAGAAGCTGTAGCTGACGCCGGTCCACAGCGTAAACTGACCGTCTTTATCTACCATTGGACTGTCTTTAATTTCACTGGCGAAGCGGGTGTAACGGCCTGACAGGCTGGCGTTCCAGCTCTCACTGATCTGGTAGCTGGCGTTCATCTCGACGTAAGGCGACCAGCTGTCGTCCGGGTGATAGCGATCGATGCCGGTACGCGCGCTTTCGTGGCCGGAAACGCCGTAGTAATAGCGGTTTTGGTTGGCACTGTTCCACATTGCGCCAATGCCCGGTGTCAGGCTGAACGCGCCGAAATCAAAGCGGTACAGGTAGGTCAGGTCCCAAATCATGCCGTTGCTGTTATTCAGCACATCGCCCAGCAGCGCGGTACGCACAATCCCCCAGTCAGCAACGTGACGATAAGTCGCGCCGGCCATCAGCGTCATGCGACGCTTGTCCAGCCCTTTCATGTCGCCCAGATCGTTATCTTTCGGGTCATACTGCTGCGGCGAGCCCAGCAGCGTTAACGACAGCTGATTCTGCGGGTCTTTCCACAGGTAATAACCGCCCTGCAGGCTGCGGAACCAAAAGTTTTCTCCCTCATAATTGATGACCGGGATCGGCAGATAACGGTCCTGGCCGCCGCGGTACGGCGACTGGGCATAAATAACCGAAGCCCCAAGTGACAAGGGTTCAGCGTAAGTGCTGAACGCCGCAAAATAGCAAGGACACATCAGAGCAAGCGCTTTAAGTTTGAAATGGTTCACAATTTATTCATTCCATTAATATAACAATCACACGCAGAGTCTAACCAAATTTTGCCACTGGTTTAACTTTTAATGTTGATTTCCTTTTTATCCTGTCAGACGCGTCTGAGACGCAGCGCACCTGTTGCCGCAAGGGCGTGACGGCCTTAGCGCTTATGAGACTTTGTTATTGATATATCGCTAAATAAGGAGAAAAGACGGAGCAATTTTTCTGATTGCCTTCTACAGTAAAAGTAAGACGAGAATTTTTTGTACGAGCAGAGTAACCATAAGAATTGTGAATCCCGATAAAAAATCGTCAGGTTGGCATAAGGGTTGCTGTACTCAATAAAGAATATCTTCCGGGAGCTGCAAGAGCATCTTATTACGCTCCTTTACCTGTGCTAAAAACGAAAGGACGGGCATCGCTATGAATATATTCGATCACTATCGTCAGCGTTATGAAGCTGCCAAGGACGAAGAGTTCACACTGCAGGAATTCCTCACCATCTGTAAGCAGGATCGCAGTGCATACGCCAACGCGGCAGAACGACTATTGATGGCCATCGGTGAGCCTGTGATGGTCGATACTGCCCAGGAGCCTCGCCTTTCCCGTATCTTCTCTAACCGCGTCATCGGACGCTACCCGGCCTTTGAAGAGTTTTACGGTATGGAGGAAGCGATTGAGCAGATCGTCTCCTACCTGAAACACGCCGCGCAGGGGCTGGAGGAGAAGAAACAGATTCTTTACCTGCTCGGCCCGGTGGGCGGCGGTAAATCCTCGCTGGCCGAACGGCTTAAAGCGCTGATGCAGCGCGTGCCAATCTATGTGCTGAGTGCCGACGGTGAACGCAGCCCGGTCAATGACCATCCGCTGTGCCTGTTTAATCCGCAGGAGGACGCCAATATTCTGGAAAAAGAGTACGGCGTACCGCGGCGTTACCTCGGCACCATCATGTCGCCGTGGGCGGCAAAACGGTTGCATGACTTTGGCGGCGACATCACCCGCTTCAAAGTGGTGAAAGTGTGGCCGTCGATTCTGGAACAGCTGGCTATCGCCAAAACCGAACCGGGTGATGAGAACAACCAGGATATTTCAGCGCTGGTGGGTAAAGTGGATATCCGTAAGCTGGAAAACCACGCGCAGAACGATCCGGATGCCTACGGCTATTCAGGTGCGCTGTGCCGCGCCAACCAGGGCATCATGGAATTCGTGGAGATGTTCAAAGCACCCATTAAAGTGCTGCATCCGCTGCTGACCGCCACTCAGGAAGGTAACTATAACGGTACCGAAGGGATTTCCGCCCTGCCGTTTAACGGCATCATTCTGGCGCACTCCAACGAATCAGAGTGGGTGACATTCCGTAACAACAAAAACAACGAAGCTTTCCTTGACCGCGTATACATCGTGAAGGTGCCATACTGCCTGCGCGTGTCCGAGGAGATCAAAATTTATGAAAAACTGCTCAACCACAGTGAGCTAACCACCGCGCCTTGCGCACCCGGCACGCTGGAAACGCTGGCGCGTTTCTCAATTCTGTCGCGCCTGAAAGAGCCGGAAAACTCCAGCATCTACTCGAAGATGCGCGTCTATGACGGTGAAAGCCTGAAAGACACCGATCCGAAAGCGAAGTCGTGGCAGGAGTATCACGATTACGCCGGGGTGGATGAAGGCATGAACGGCCTGTCGACCCGCTTCGCGTTTAAGATTCTGTCACGCGTGTTTAACTTCGACCATGCCGAAGTAGCGGCTAACCCGGTGCACCTGTTTTACGTGCTGGAACAGCAGATCGAGCGCGAGCAGTTCCCGCAGGATCAGGCGGAGAAGTATCTGGAACACCTGAAAGGCTATCTGATTCCGAAATATGCGGAGTTCATTGGCAAAGAGATTCAGACCGCTTACCTCGAATCCTATTCGGAGTATGGTCAGAATATCTTCGACCGCTACGTCACTTATGCGGATTTCTGGATTCAGGATCAGGAGTACCGCGATCCGGATACCGGCCAGCTGTTCGATCGTGAATCACTCAACGCCGAGCTGGAAAAGATTGAGAAACCTGCCGGGATCAGTAACCCGAAAGATTTCCGTAACGAGATTGTCAACTTTGTGCTGCGCGCACGGGCACAGAATAACGGACGCAATCCAAACTGGACCAGCTACGAAAAACTGCGCACGGTGATCGAGAAGAAAATGTTCTCCAACACCGAGGAGTTGTTGCCGGTGATTTCGTTCAACACCAAAACATCCACGGACGAACAGAAAAAACACGACGATTTTGTCGATCGCATGATGGAAAAAGGCTATACCCGCAAGCAGGTGCGTCTGCTGTGTGAATGGTATCTGCGCGTGCGCAAATCGTCATAATCGACAGCGGTAAGCTACGCGGCATCCACATGCCGCCTGAGGAGGCCGGACCCGTTCCGGCCTGGCTTACAGCGTAGTTTGGGGGAATTTATGGCCTATTTCATCGATCGGCGTCTTAACGGCAAGAATAAAAGTGCGGTCAACCGGCAGCGCTTTTTGCGCCGTTATAAGTCGCAAATCAAACAGTCGATCTCCGAGGCCATCAACAAGCGTTCGGTCACCGACGTGGAGAGTGGCGAATCGGTGTCGATTCCTATCGACGACATCAACGAGCCGATTTTCCATCAGGGGCGCGGCGGCAGTCGTCATCGCGTGCATCCGGGGAACGACCACTTTGTGCAAAACGACCGCATTGAGCGGCCGCAGGGCGGCGGTGGCGGCGGTAGCGGTCAGGGCAATGCCAGCCAGGACGGAGAAGGTCAGGACGAGTTCGTGTTTCAGATATCGAAGGATGAGTACCTCGACCTGCTGTTTGAAGATTTAGCGCTGCCTAACCTGCGCAAAAATCAGCATCGCCAGCTCAATGAGTACAAAACTCACCGCGCGGGCTTCACCTCGAATGGCGTGCCGGCCAATATTAGCGTGGTGCGCTCGCTGCAAAACTCGCTGGCGCGAAGAACCGCCATGACCGCAGGCAAACGTCGTATGCTGCACGAACTTGAAGCCACACTGAGCGAAGTCGAAAACAGCGAGCCGGCGCAACTGCTGGAAGAGGAGCGGCTGCGTAAAGAGATTGCGGAACTGCGGGCGCGCATTGAGCGCGTGCCGTTTATCGACACCTTTGACCTGCGTTACAAGAATTTCGAGAAGCGGCCTGAACCGTCCAGCCAGGCGGTAATGTTCTGCTTAATGGACGTTTCCGGCTCGATGGACCAGGCAACCAAGGATATGGCGAAACGCTTTTATATCCTGCTCTATCTGTTCCTCAGCCGGACTTACAAAAACGTCGATGTGGTGTATATCCGTCACCATACTCAGGCGAAAGAAGTCGATGAACAGGAGTTCTTCTACTCGCAGGAGACCGGCGGCACTATCGTCTCCAGCGCGCTTAAGCTGATGGACGAAGTGGTGAAAGAGCGTTATGACCCGTCGCAGTGGAATATTTATGCGGCGCAGGCCTCGGACGGCGATAACTGGGCGGATGACTCACCGTTGTGTCATGAAATTCTGGCGAAGCATATTCTGCCGGTGGTGCGCTACTACAGCTACATTGAGATTACCCGACGGGCGCACCAAACTCTGTGGCGCGAGTATGAGCATCTGCAGGCGATGTTTGATAACTTTGCCATTCAGCACATCCGCGAGCCGGAAGACATCTACCCGGTATTTCGTGAGCTTTTCCATAAACAGGTCGCTGAAGCCTGAGTTTACCAGCCGGTCACCGACCGGCTTTTTCTTTACCCCGCCCGGCTTAACCCCTCTGAAAACCCTGCTGTTTTTCTGTGCGGATTTAACCTTCTATGGGATAGCGCGCCACAGAATGAAAAAATGTGCAATTAACCGCTGACAAGCTATTGATAAGGCATTATCTTTTCACCTTGTCTGTGTGAATTGCCCGCAATTTGCTTTTTTATGCCCCGCCGCAGGAGAACGCCGTTGAATGCCAGCATGATTTACAGTTTGTTCATTATTGGTTCCGTGCTGGTCGCAGCAAGTATTCTGCTGAGTTCCTTCTCGTCGCGTCTCGGTATCCCGATTCTGGTGATCTTCCTGGCGCTGGGGATGCTGACCGGCGTGGACGGTATCGGCGGCATTGCTTTTGATAACTATCCGGTGGCCTATCTGGTGTCCAACCTGGCGCTGGCCATCATTCTGCTCGACGGCGGTATGCGCACCAAGGCCAGCTCGTTCAAGGTGGCGCTTGGTCCGGCGCTGTCACTGGCCACCGTTGGCGTGATGATTACCGCCGGCCTCACCGGTCTGGCTGCCGCCTGGCTGTTTAAGCTCGATCTGATGCAGGGCTTCCTGATTGGCGCCATTATTGGCTCCACCGACGCCGCAGCGGTGTTTTCACTGCTCGGCGACAAAGGGCTTAACGAGCGCGTCAGTTCCACGCTGGAGATTGAATCAGGCAGCAACGATCCAATGGCGGTGTTTCTTACCATTACGCTGATCGACATGATCCAGCAGGGGCAGAGCGGCCTGAGCTGGATGTTTGTGGTGCATCTGGTGCAGCAGTTCGGCCTGGGCATTGTGCTCGGACTGGGCGGCGGCTGGGCGCTGCAGCAACTGATCAACCGCATCAGTCTGGCACAAGGGCTCTATCCGCTGCTGGCGCTGAGCGGCGGCATTATCGTGTTCGCCCTGACCACGGTGATGGAAGGCAGCGGCATTCTGGCGGTCTATCTGTGTGGTTTCCTGCTGGGCAACAGCCCGATTCGTAACCGACACGGCATTCTGCAAACTTTCGACGGCATGGCCTGGCTGAGCCAGATTGGTATGTTTATCGTGCTCGGCCTGCTGGTGACGCCTTCTGACCTGTGGCATATCGCGCTGCCGGCGATGATTCTCTCGCTGTGGCTGATTCTGGTGGCGCGTCCGCTGTCGATTCTGGTCGGGCTGCTGCCGTTTAAAGGCTTTACCGGACGTGAACGCATCTTTATCAGCTGGGTAGGCCTGCGCGGTGCGGTGCCGATCATCCTCGCGGTGTTCCCGATGATGGCCGGGCTGGAGAATTCTAAACTCTACTTCAATATCGCCTTCTTCGTGGTACTGGTATCACTGATGCTGCAGGGCACGTCGCTGGGCTATGCCGCTAAACGGGCTAAGGTGGTGGTACCGCCGACCGCGTCGCCGATCAGCCGCGTCGGGCTGGATATCCATCCGGAAAATCCGTGGGAGCAGTTCGTTTACCAGCTCAGCGCCGACAAATGGTGTGTTGGTGCGGCGCTGCGCGATTTGCAAATGCCGCGCGAAACGCGCATTGCCGCCCTGTTCCGCGATAACGCGCTGATGCACCCCAACGGCAATACGCGTCTGAAAGAGGGTGACGTGCTGTGCGTTATTGGCCGTGAGCGCGATTTGCCGGCGCTGGGCAAGATGTTCAGCCAGACGCCGCCGGTGGCG
>NZ_SDFT01000116.1:0-21511 GCF_004916815.1 Pantoea sp. R102 | reverse complement strand
AAGAATTTTCAGCTTTGTTCACCGGATTACGTCCAGTGGATTTTGTGCTGTGACAAGGCGGCACGCGAGACGACGTGAAGGAGCATACACGAGTATGTGACTGAGCGGCGCGAGCGGGGCAACGCAGTCAGAGCGCGAAAGACGCGGACGAAAACAGAATTTGCCTGGCGGCAACAGCGCGGTGGTCCCACCTGACCCCATGCCGAACTCAGAAGTGAAACGCCGTAGCGCCGATGGTAGTGTGGGGCCTCCCCATGCGAGAGTAGGGAACTGCCAGGCATTAAATAAGTGAAGAAGCCCCGGACGAGAGTCCGGGGCTTTTTTACGCCCGTACTCCGGCAAATTTACCGCCAAAAACCGCGTGATTAGCCGTTTTTTAGCCATTGAACAATATACTCTGCAACCTGATCAGGCTGATTAATATCCAGCACCGGTACCTGAAGCGCTAACGCTTCATCCGTCGCTACGGCAATCACCCAGTCATCCAGCAATTCATCAATTTCCCCCTTAACGCCGCGCCGCCATAGCACCATCCTGGGCACGGGTTCCTGTTTAAACCCCTCGACCAGCACCAGATCCAGCGTTGCAGCATCCATACGGCCTGCCAGCTGCGCTAAACTAAGCGGCTGCTGCGGCGTTTCGCACATTAACGCCCAGCGTTGTTCGCTGGCGACGATCACCTGATCGGCTCCCGCTTTGCGCAGCAGATAACTGTCTTTTCCCGGCGTATCGATATCCATCTGATGATGGGTATGCTTGATCAGCCCGGGGCGAATGCCCTGCGCTCTCAGTAGCGGAATCACCTGTTGTAACAGGGTGGTTTTGCCGGTGCCACTCCAGCCCACCACCGCCAGTAACGGCACACTCATCACGCACTTTCCTCATTAACCAAATCGTCAGGCGTATTGATATTGCGGAAGGCGGCTTCATCATCATCAAACAGTACGCTGTGTCCGCCATGTTCACACATAAACTGCATCAGACGGCGTTCTCCGCGCAGCAGCCACGCTTCCAGATCATCGGCCAGCGCACGATGCACCAGGGCCAGCGCCGGATGATCACGCTGACCCGAGGTCACCCACACGGCGGCGGCTGCACCGCGCTGCTGCCACAGCCGTGCAACAAAATCCTGCGGTAGCCACGGCGTATCGCAGGCGCAAAACGCCACCCATTCGGTCTGGCTGTGCCGCAGGCCGCTGAGCATGCCTGCCAGCGGACCGGGATAATCAGGCAGCGAATCACGAATCACCTGACAACCACTTGCCTGATAACGATCAATGTTACGGTTGGCGCTAATCAACACAATATTGACCTGCGGCTGTAAACGCTGCAGAACGTGCTGATAAAGCGGTTTGCCCTGTAATGGCAGCAAGCCCTTATCCTGACCTCCCATACGGCTGCCTTGCCCGCCTGCGAGGATCACACCGGTAAATGCGGTCATCTTCGTCTCCCTGTTTATTCTGGACGATACTTAACTCGCGGTAGCGAACCACCTGCGCAAAGGAATCAATGATGAAATATCACCGACTCAATGAACTGCTCGAACTGCTGCAGCCTGCCTGGCAGCAAGAACCCGATCTCAACCTGCTGGCATTTTTACAAAAACTGGCGCAGGAATCAGGTTTCAGTGGCCCATTAAGTGAATTAAGCGATGACGTATTGATTTACCATCTCAAAATGCGTGATGCCGGTAGTCAGGCTGTGATCCCGGGTCTGAAGAAAGATTATGAAGTGGACTTCAAAAGAGCGCTATTACGTGCGCGCGGTGTGATCAAGGATGATGAGTAGTGTTATCCTTGCGCGTTCAACGCACAGGTAACATACAGGCACAATGATGAGCGAAGCCGCTTTTAATTTTCAGACGCTGAATCCCGACGTCATCCTCGATGCGCTCTGGGATGCCGGTCTGCGGGTCGAGTCCGGCTTAACCGCCCTGAACAGCTACGAAAACCGCGTCTATCAGTTCAGCGATGAGGATAAGCGACGCTATGTCGCTAAGTTCTATCGTCCGCAGCGCTGGAGTGCCGCGCAGATCGCTGAAGAGCATCGCTTTGCTCAGGATCTGCTGGATGATGAAGTGCCGGTTGCCGCACCGCTGGCGCTGCAGGGCACTACGCTCAATCAGCACGCTGGCTTTATGTTCGCGGTGTTTCCCAGCCTCGGTGGCCGGCAGTATGAAACTGACAATGAAGAGCAGATGGAGTGGGTGGGGCGTTTCCTTGGCCGTATCCATCAAACCGGACGCCACAGCCCGTTCCGCCAGCGGCCCACTCTGGGCCTGCAGGAGTATGTGGTTGAGCCACGTCTGCAGCTGGAACAGAGCGCGCTGGTGCCCGCCTCGCTGAAGGATGCGCTACTGAAGGCGTTAGATAAACTCAGCGCCACGCTGCAGCAGAGCTGGCACAGCCAGTGGCAACCGCTCCGGCTGCACGGTGACTGCCATCCCGGCAATATTCTGTGGCGCGATGGGCCGATGTTTGTCGATCTCGATGACGCGCGCACCGGCCCGGCTGTGCAGGATTTGTGGATGCTGGTGAACGGCAGCCGTCAGGAGCAATTGATCCAGTGGGATATTTTGCTGGAAGCGTATAACGAATTTGGTGATTTCGATTTACACGAATTGACACTGATTGAGTCTTTACGCGCCATGCGCATGGTTTATTATCTGGCCTGGGTTGTACGCCGCTGGCAGGATCCCGCTTTTCCGCGCGCCTTCCCCTGGATGACCGATGAGGACTTCTGGCGCCGGCAGATTGCACTATTTATCGAGCAGGAAAGGCTGTTACACGAACCGCCGTTACAGCTTAGCCCGCAATTTTAATGAAGTACTCAGGAGATGTTCTCACGATGAAAAAGATTTGGTTTGCGCTGGTAGGTTTGATGCTGGCATTTAGCGCCTCAGCGGCACAGTTCAACGACGGCAAACAGTACGTTACGCTGCCAAAACCGGTCGCCGGTGAGCCGCAGGTCATGGAGTTCTTCTCCTTCTTCTGCCCGCACTGCTACCAGTTTGAGCGCATTTACCACGTCAGCGATGCGGTGAGAAAGAATCTGCCAGCGGACACCAAAGTGACCAAATATCACGTTGATTTCCTCGGCGGCGACTTCGGTCCGGTGGTCACGCATGCGTGGGCAGTGGCAATGGCGCTGGGTGTGGAAGATAAAGTGACCGCACCGATTTTCGACGGCATCCAGAAGACCCAGACCATTACCGACGCAGCCAGCCTGAAAGAAACCTTTATTAAAGCAGCGGGTATCACCTCTGAAGATTACGATGCAGCGTGGAACAGCTTCGCCGTGAAGGCGCTGGTTGCACAGCAGCAGAAAGCGGCTTCGGATGTTAATCTGCAGGGCGTACCGGCGATTTTCGTCAACGGCAAATACATGGTTAACAACGGTGGCCTGGACACCAGCTCAATGGATAACTTCGTGGCGGATTATGCCAACGTCGTGAAATTCCTGGTTGAGAAAAAGTAATTAAGCGCTGAAAACGCGATGGCTTATGCTGTAGCGGCGCGGTTATCACCCGCCGCTACAGTGAAACCAACCCACAACACATCCTTAATTCACTAAGCTATTCATCCCTTACCGCCAGCGTTTTTTGATTACCCTTTCGCTTAATATCCACATAGACGATCGCCTTTTTAAAAAGGTGTTTCGTATCACGGCAAGATTATAACTGACTGATTGTAAATACATTTTAACCGTAAAATGATTGCAATTAACGTAAATAACAATACGTTATGAATTTTACGCACAAAGTTATCCACAAGATGATCCTTGCGATCCGCGCCGCGTAACCGCGAAAAAGATCCTCACTTTCCGCTGTTACTTCAACATTGTTCGCTGGTTGTGGCATCCTTATAACCCTGATTATCGCAACGAAGAAAATACAAACCTATGGCGCAAATTGCAGAAAATCCCCTGATTCTGGTAGATGGCTCTTCCTACCTCTACCGTGCATATCATGCCTTTCCGCCGCTGACCAACAGTGCGGGTGAGCCAACCGGCGCCATGTATGGTGTGCTCAACATGCTGAAAAGCCTGCTGATGCAGTATCAACCCAGCCATGTGGCTGTGGTCTTCGATGCCAAAGGCAAAACGTTCCGCGATGAGCTGTTTGAAAATTACAAATCGCATCGTCCACCGATGCCGGACGATTTACGCGCGCAAATCGCGCCGCTGCACGAGATGGTAAAAGCCATGGGGCTGCCGCTGCTGGCGGTGTCCGGCGTGGAAGCCGATGACGTGATTGGCACGCTGGCGCTGGAAGCGGAAAAGCAGGGGCGTGCGGTGCTGATCAGCACCGGCGATAAAGACATGGCGCAGCTGGTAACGCCGGGCATTACCCTGATTAACACCATGACTAACACCGTGCTCGGTCCGGAAGAAGTCGAGCAGAAATACGGTGTGCCGCCTTCGCTGATTATCGATTTCCTCGCCATGATGGGCGACAGCTCGGACAACATCCCGGGCGTTCCGGGCGTGGGCGAGAAAACCGCACAGGCGCTGCTGCAGGGGCTGGGCGGCATGCAATCCATCTACGACAACCTTGATAAAGTGGCCGGGCTCTCCTTCCGTGGAGCAAAAACCATGGCGGCGAAGCTGGAGCAGAATCGCGATGTGGCGTTTCTCTCCTACCAGCTGGCGACCATCAAAACCGATGTGGAACTGGATCTGGCCTGCGAGCAGCTGACGGTTAACGAGCCTGACGTTGAAGCATTGCAGACGCTGTTCAGCCGCTATGAATTCAAACGCTGGCTTGCCGATCTGCAGGAAGGAAAATGGCTGCAGGGTAAAAAGAGTAATAGCCAGGCGCAGAAATCGCTGCCGGATGAACCCGTCGTGGCCGCAGCGGAAACGGTCAGCGTGCTGTCATCCGACGGCTATGTCACCATCCTCGACGAGGCGACCTTTGCCGACTGGCTGAAAAAACTGCAAAGCGCCGACGTGTTTGCTTTTGACCTGGAAACCGATTCGCTGGATACCCTGAGCGCCAATATTGTCGGCATTGCCTTCGCCGTGGCACCGGGCGAGGCCGCTTACCTGCCGGTGGCGCATGACTATCTTGACGCGCCACCGCAGCTGGATCGCGCCGCGGTGCTGAAGCAGCTGAAACCGCTGCTGGAGGACAGTAAAGCAGCGAAGGTCGGGCAGAATCTGAAGTACGATCGTGGCGTACTGAAAAATTACGATATTGAGCTGAACGGCATCAAATTCGACACCATGCTGGAGTCTTACTGCCTGAACAGCGTCGGCGGCAAGCATGACATGGACAGCCTGGCGGCCCGCTGGCTTAACCACAAAACCGTCACTTTCGAAGAAATCGCCGGTAAAGGTAAAAATCAGCTCACCTTCAATCAGATCGCGCTTGAGCAGGCGGCGCACTATGCGGCAGAAGACGCTGACGTCACGCTGCAGCTGCACCTGCAGATGTGGCCGAAGCTGGAGCAGGAAGCCGGTCCGAAGCAGGTATTCGAGGCGATTGAGATGCCGCTGGTGACGGTCATTTCCCGCGTAGAGCGCAACGGTGTGCTGATCGATCAGAACATCCTCGCGAAACATTCGCAGGAGCTGACCACGCGTCTGGCCGAGCTGGAGCAGAAGGCGCATGAGCTGGCCGGCGAGCCTTTCAACCTCTCCTCCACCAAACAGCTGCAAACCATTCTGTTTGAGAAGCAGGGGATTAAGCCGACGAAGAAAACGCCGGGCGGCGCGCCATCGACCAGTGAAGAAGTGCTGGCTGAGCTGGCGCTCGACTATCCGCTGCCGAAAGTGATTCTTGAGCATCGCGGCCTGTCGAAGCTGAAATCCACTTACACCGATAAGCTGCCGCAGATGATCAATCCGATCACCGGCCGGGTACACACCTCTTATCACCAGGCGGTGACGGCCACCGGACGACTCTCCTCGACCGACCCGAACCTGCAAAACATTCCGGTGCGCAACGAAGAGGGGCGGCGCATTCGTCAGGCGTTTATTGCGGGCGCGGATAAGCGCATCGTGGCCGCCGACTATTCGCAGATTGAGCTGCGAATTATGGCGCACCTGTCGCAGGACAAAGGCCTGCTGGATGCGTTTGCGCAGGGTGAGGATATCCACCGCGCCACGGCGTCCGAAGTGTTTGGTGTGGCGCTGAGCAAGGTTTCCGGTGAGCAGCGCCGCAGTGCGAAAGCAATCAACTTCGGACTGATTTATGGCATGAGCGCATTTGGTTTGTCGCGTCAGCTGAACATTGGTGCCGGCGAAGCGAAGAAGTACATGGATCTCTACTTTGAGCGCTATCCGGGCGTGCTGCGTTATATGGAAGCGACGCGCGCGCAAGCCGCGGATAAGGGATATGTCGAGACGCTGGATGGTCGTCGTCTGTGGCTGCCGGACATCAACTCCAGCAATGCCATTCGCCGTAAAGCTGCCGAGCGTGCGGCGATCAACGCACCGATGCAGGGCACCGCGGCGGACATCATCAAACGTGCCATGATCGCTGTTGACGGCTGGCTGCTGCAGCAGAACAGTGACGAGGTGAAAATGATCATGCAGGTACACGATGAACTGGTATTTGAGATCCACAAAGATGCCGTCGCAGGTGCCAGCCAGACGATCCGCGAACTGATGGAGAACAGCATGAAGCTGGATGTACCGCTGCAGGTTGAAGTGGGAACCGGCGATAACTGGGATCAGGCGCACTAAGGGCCTGTTGCCCGCCACAGATACTGGTGGCGGGCAGCGTCATAAGAAAAAAGTTTACTTAATCGGTTCAGCCGGTCATCAAAACTGCCGGTAAAATACAGGTTAAGTAACTGCTTATCGGCTAAGCATTTTTTTGGTAATTAAACTACATGCCCTGCGCGAAAATGTGACGAAGCTGGTAAAAAAGATGTCGAATTCTGAAACTTAACAACAAAAAAGCCTTTGTTGGTCAGAAAAAATCGGGTAAAGTTCATCGCGTAGGGTACAGAGGTAAGATGTTCTATCTTTCAGACCTTTTACTTCACGTAATCGGATTTGGCTGAATATTAGCCGCCCCAGTCATTTATGACTGGGGCGTTTTTTATTGGGCTTTTTCTGAAAAAAAGCGGACGCAAAGGCCCGCTCTGGCGCTATTCTGACAGCGCTTCACCGTCGCCTTCCTGCGCCGGAGTCAGCTCGCTAAACCAGGTATCAAGTTTCTGACGCAGCTTATCGACGCCCAGTTTTTTCAGCGATGAGAACATCTCGACCTGGACATCGCCCATAAATGCCAGCGATGCCTCACGCACCATGTTCAGCTGCGCTTTACGGGCACCGGAAGCCAGCTTGTCGGCTTTGGTCAGCAGAATCATAACCGGAATACCGCTCTGCACCGCCCACTCAACCATTTGCTGATCGAGATCTTTAAGCGGATGGCGGATATCCATCAGTACCACCAGTCCTTTCAGGGCCTGACGTTTCTGCAAATATTCACCCAGCGCGCGCTGCCATTTACGCTTCATCTCTTCCGGGACTTCCGCATAACCGTAACCTGGTAAATCCACCAGGCGTTTGCCTTCCACCACTTCAAACAGGTTAATCAGCTGCGTGCGGCCTGGCGTTTTACTGGTACGCGCCAGGCTTTTCTGGTTGGTCAGGGTATTCAGCGCGCTGGATTTGCCTGCATTTGAGCGCCCGGCAAAGGCAACTTCAATGCCCGTATCCGCCGGTAGATGACGAATATCCGGCGCGCTGAGCATGAAATGGGTGACGTGATAGTTCAAAGCAGACAATGTAAAACTCCAGCAGAATGATCGGGCAATGGCGCTGATTATACCTGTTATGGCGCAAAAGTGCCCGACAGGCGTCTTAACGCGCCATTTTGTAAGAGATCGCCGCTAACTGCTACCAGTGATGACGGATTCATGCAACGTTCATTCTCTATATTACTTTTTATTTTCATTGGTTTACGTTAAACATGAAAAAGACCGCTCTAAATTAGAGACAAGTCTCACTTGTTCAATTTACTGTTTGGTCTACATTTGTTGTCAGTGCACGGCAGCACCCATCAGGATGATGAGCTCAGGAGCGTCGGGGATGACCGCGAGCATGGCAGGAGAGCGATTCAGGCAGGAATCGGACAGGGACAGGGATTACTCGCAGGAGCGATGTGGCGATGGAGCAACCGGGACGTTGTGAGCCGTAAAGGATTTGACGCGTGTTTCCTTCGTATGAAGGTGCGAAATAAGGCGATAGCACAGGCTATCGCCTTTTTTCTTTGTCATCTTTCTGCTAGATTTCGCCGCAATTCTATACTGAACTCACCAGGCATCGCCGAGACCGAACACATGAAGCAACCTGCACCAGCCCAGCGTGGCAAACCTGCTGCTAAAGCGAAACGCAAATCGCGTGAAGAACTGAACCAGGAAGCCCGCGATCGCAAGCGCGATAAAAAGCACAGCGGCCACAAATCCGGCAGCCGCGCCAACCCGGAAACGCAAAGCGCCGGTAAAGGGCACAGCAAAAAGAGCACCGATCCGCGCGTGGGCAGCAAAAAGCCGGTCGCGCTGGTGGCGGACGGCAAAACCCTGCCCGAAAAGAAAGTGGCGAAGCCAAAGCCCAAAGCCGAAAAAGTGCGTCTGACGCCGCAGGAAGAGCTGGCGAAGCTGGAGAACGATGAGCGTCTCGACACGCTGCTCGATCGCCTTGAGAGCGGCGAAACCCTGAGCGCAGAAGATCAGGCGTGGCTGGATGAGACGCTGGATCGCATCGACGAGCTGATGGAAACGCTGGGCATTGCGCTGGACGACGACGTTGAAGACGAGCAGGCAGAAGAGGATATGATGCGCCTGCTTAAGGGCCACTAACCGCCATTTTTGATCGGCATGCGGCTTTGCGCATGCCGCGCTAAACAGGTATTCACCTATGTTTTGGCCTGGATCAATTTTAGCGCTGCTGCTGACATGTTATCTGCTGTGGTTATTGTTTAAACTACGCCGCCTGTCGCGGCTGAAATCGCGCTTACGGCGGCGTTCCGCCCAGCGCTTCGTCTCCTCTTCTGCCACGCGACCCGCCCTCAGACGACGTCACCGTAAGGAGTGAGCATGTCATCGCAGCAGATTGAGTGGGATCAGCGGCTCATCGAAAAATACAATTACGCCGGTCCGCGTTACACCTCCTATCCCACCGCGCTGGAATTCAGTGAAAGCTTTGGCGCGAGCGATTTTCAGCGCGCGGTTGAGTGCTATCCCGAGCGCGCGCTGTCACTGTATGTGCATATCCCGTTCTGCCATCGTCTGTGTTACTTCTGCGGCTGCAATAAAATCGTGACGCGCCAGCTGCATAAGGCCGATCGCTATCTGGAGGTACTGGCGCAGGAGATTCGTCAGCGCGCTCCGCTGTTTGCCGGCCGTCGCGTTACGCAGCTGCACTGGGGCGGCGGCACGCCCACCTTCCTTAATCAGCAGCAGGTCAGCCGGCTGGTGGCGCTGCTGCGCAGCCATTTCGACATCGCTGACGACGTTGAGATGTCGATCGAAGTCGATCCACGTGAAATTGAGCTGGAGATGATCGATCATCTGCGCGCAGAGGGCTTCAATCGCCTGAGCATGGGCGTGCAGGATTTCAACAAGGCGGTGCAGGAGCGGGTCAATCGCGTTCAGGATGAAGAGACCATTTTTGCCCTGGTGCAGCGTGCCCGCGCGCAGGGATTCCGCTCAGTCAGTCTGGATTTAATCTACGGCCTGCCGCTGCAGACGCCAGAGAGCTTTGCCTTTACGCTGCAGCGGGTGATTGCACTCAATCCGGATCGCCTCAGCGTCTTCAACTATGCGCACATGCCTGCGCTGTTTGCCGCTCAGCGCAAAATCAAAGATGAGGAGCTGCCGACGGCGGCGCAGAAGCTGCAAATCCTGCAGCAAACCATCGCGACGCTGACCGGCGCGGGTTACCAGTTTATTGGCATGGACCACTTTGCCAAACCGGATGATGAACTGGCGGTGGCGCAGCGCGCCGGCGTACTGCATCGCAACTTCCAGGGTTACAGCACGCAGGGCGAAACCGAACTGCTCGGGCTGGGCGTTTCGGCCATCAGCATGCTGGGCGACAGCTATGCGCAGAATCAGAAAGAGTTAAAAGCCTGGTATGCCAGCGTTGAGCAGCAGGGCCATGCGCTGTGGCGCGGTTTAACCCTGAGTGAGGATGATTGTCTGCGGCGGGATGTAATTAAAGCGCTGATCTGTAACTTTGCGCTGGATTTTGCCGACATCGAAGCCCGGTGGCCGGTGGTGTTTGAACGCTATTTTGCTGAGGATTTAGCGCTGCTGGCGCCGCTGGTGGCGGACGGCTTGCTTGAGATCGGTGAGCGCCGGCTGCAGGTCACCGGCATTGGCCGTCTGCTGATTCGCAACATCTGCATGTGCTTTGACCGCTATCTGCGGCAGAAAGCACGGATGCAGCAATTTTCGCGGGTAATTTAAGCATAAAGGGAGCCAGCGCTCCCTTTATGTTAACTGAACAGACTGACGCTGATGGCGCAGACCACGGCGGCCAGCGCGGTTTGCGGTGAGTGAGTCACAGCATTACCGATTGCCGCCACGTTATGCGCGATCAGCTGGATGACAGATTGCAACATGTTAGCCTCTCCCGATTGCCGCCAGTATGATACTGAACGGCACCGGTCTGTACAGATGTTACGCGCAGAAAGTGTGCAATAAATAACCCTTTTACACTTTTCCGCGTTATTCCATGCCCAGTTCTTTCAGTTTACGCGTGAGCGTATTGCGGCCCCAGCCCAGTAAACGTGCCGCTTCCTGCTTGTGGCCCTGCGTATGACGCAGCGCAGTGGTCAGCAGCGTACGCTCCATCTCCGGCTGTGCTTCTGACAGCAGGTTTTGATGACCGGAACGCAGCGCGCGGTCTGCCCACTGCGCCAGCAGCGTTGCCCAGCTGTCCGGCAGCGACTGCACCGGATTTTCCGGCGTACTCGACTCAAACAGCTCCGGCGGCAGATCCTGAATCAGCACTTCCTGGCCCGCGGCCATCACCGTCAGCCAGCGGCAGGTGTTCTCCAGCTGGCGCACGTTACCCGACCAGTGCAGTCGCGTCAGCGCGGCTTCGGTCTCCGGGTGCAGAATTTTCGCTTCCACGCCCAGCTCACGCGCTGCGACCTGCAGGAAGTAGCGCGCCAGACGCGGAATATCCTCGCGACGTTCACGCAGCGGCGGCAGATGCACGCGAATCACGTTGAGGCGATGGAACAGGTCCTCACGGAACTTGCCCTCCTGCACGCGCAGCTCCAGATTCTGGTGGGTAGCGGCGATGATACGCACATCCACTTTGACCGGCGCATAGCCGCCAACACGATAGAACTGGCCATCGGCCAGCACGCGCAGCAGGCGCGTCTGTACATCAAGCGGCATATCGCCGATTTCGTCGAGAAACAGCGTGCCGCCATCGGCCTGCTCAAAGCGGCCCTGACGAATCTGGTTCGCGCCGGTAAACGCGCCTTTCTCGTGGCCAAACAGCTCCGATTCGATCAAATCCTTCGGGATCGCCGCCATATTTAGCGCGATAAACGGGGATTTGGCGCGCGGGCTGTGGCGATGCAGCGCATGCGCTACCAGCTCTTTACCGGTACCGGACTCGCCGTTGATCAGCACGCTGATCGACGAACGCGACAGACGGCCGATGATGCGGAAGACATCCTGCATCGCCGGCGCTTCGCCGATGATGTCGGTGGTCGGGCCGCTTACCGGCTGATTGCGCGGCTGCTGCTGCTCCTGATAGTGACTGATGGCGCGCTCTACCAGTGCGACCGCTTCATCAATATCAAACGGCTTTGGCAGGTAATCAAACGCGCCCTGCTGGTAAGCGCTGACCGCCGCGTCGAGGTCCGAATGCGCGGTCATAATGATGACCGGCAGCATCGGATGACGCTGTTTGATCTGCTTCAGCAGCGCCAGACCATCCATGCCTGGCATACGAATATCCGACAATAATACGTCCGGGGTTTTGGTCGAGAGCGCATCCAGCACCTCGTTGCCGCTGTCAAAGGTGGCGCAGCTTAAACCGGCTCCAGTGAGCGCACGTTCAAGCACCCAGCGGATGGAGCTATCGTCATCGACGATCCAGACTATCCCTCGTTGCATAGAAACCTCACTGGCGAATAGGCAGGTAAACCGAGAATTCGGTGTGGCCTGGCCAACTGTTAAATTCAATTTTTCCCGAATGCTGATCAATCAGGCTGCGGGCGATAGAGAGACCTAAACCGGTGCCGCCTTCGCGTCCGCTGACCATCGGATAGAACAGCGTATCCTGCAGCTGGGCCGGAATGCCCGGGCCATCATCTTCAATGTCGATACGCGCCACCAGCCGGTAACGCGTGCCGTGTAACGTCAGCTGAAACGCGGTACGGGTGCGGATGACAATGGTGCCGCCCGCTTCGCCCAGCGCCTGCAGCGCGTTACGCACCACGTTGAGCAGCACCTGTTCAATCTGGTCCGGGTCGTGCGGCAGCTCCGGCAGGCTGGGGTCATAATCACGCACCAGCGAGACGTTTTCCGGCAGCTCCATCGACACCAGGTTAACCACACGTTCAGCCACCTGATGGATGCTCTGGGTCACGTGCAGTCCGGGCTGCTGCGGACCCAGCAGGCGGTCGACCAGGTTACGCAGCCGGTCGGCCTGCTCAATAATCACTTTGGTATATTCATTCAGCGCCGGATCGGGCAGGGCGCGCGATAACAGCTGCGCCGCGCCGCGCAATCCGCCGAGCGGGTTTTTAATTTCGTGCGCCAGGCCACGAACCAGATCGCGCGCGGCAACCTGCTGGGCGTGCTGAATCTGCTCCTGGCTGAGACGGCGCTGATTATCCATCGGCGCCATTTCCAGCAGAATAAATCCGTCGGGTAGACGCTGTGCCGTGAGCGACATAATGTGCGCGCGGCCATCCACCACTAACGTGACTTCGCTATCGGTAAAGCCCTGGCCTGCCCCTAAACTCTCGCTCATTACCTCAATGTTCAGCGAAAAATAGCCGGTAAGTTCCGGTAAGGGCGTGCCGAACAATTTTCGTGAGCTTTGCGCCAGTAACTGCTGGGCCGCCGGGTTGGCGTAGTGGATAACCAGATCGTTATCGACCAGCAAAATACTGTTGATCAGGGAGTTGAGAATCTGCCCCGCGTCGGGCAGCGTGCCAGTTGCCATACAGCGTTCCTCTGCACTAAATTAGTGCATTATAGCCTTTGGGGACGCAAATCTATCCGTCGAACGATGAATTCGCGGTGAAAAAAGCCCATCCGGAGATGGGCTAAAGTTTCCACGGCAACAAAAAATCTTCAGCGCCAGGATTAGCACCGTCGCGGCGTTGGCGGCTACGGTGCATCTGCGCGAATCTTTTAAGGATTAAACGCTGTAGTACAGTTCGAACTCAACCGGGTGCGGCGTCATGCGTACGCGGTCGTTGTCAGCTTTACGCAGTTCGATGTAAGCATCGATAGCGTCATCGGTGAACACGCCGCCACGGGTCAGGAACTCGCGGTCTTCGTTCAGTGCATTCAGCGCTTCTTCCAGTGAACCGGCCACTTTTGGAATCTCAGCTTCTTCTTCCGGCGGCAGGTCGTACAGGTTTTTGTCCATCGCATCGCCAGGGTGGATCTTGTTGATCACGCCGTCGAGGCCGGCCATCAGCAGTGCGGTGAACGCCAGGTATGGGTTAGCCGCTGGATCCGGGAAGCGCGCTTCGATACGACGTGCTTTCGGGCTAGCCACCACCGGGATACGGATAGAGGCAGAACGGTTACGTGCTGAGTAAGCCAGCATTACCGGTGCTTCGTAGCCTGGGACCAGACGCTTGTATGAGTTGGTGGTCGGGTTTGCCAGGGCGTTGATGGCTTTAGCGTGCTTGATGATACCGCCGATGTAGAACAGGGCAGTTTCAGACAGGCCGCCGTATTTGTCGCCAGAGAACAGGTTTACGCCGCCTTTAGACAGTGACATGTGGCAGTGCATACCGGAACCGTTGTCGCCAAACATTGGCTTCGGCATAAAGGTAGCCGTTTTGCCGTAGGCGTGCGCGACGTTGTGCACGACATATTTGTAGATCTGAATTTCGTCAGCTTTCTTGGTCATGGTGTTGAAGCGGGTAGCCACTTCGTTCTGACCAGCAGTAGCCACTTCGTGGTGATGCGCTTCTACCACCAGACCCATCTGCTCCATGGTCAGACACATGGCAGAACGGATGTCCTGTGATGAGTCAACCGGTGGCACCGGGAAGTAGCCGCCTTTCAGACCTGGACGGTGACCTTTGTTACCGCCTTCGTACTCTTTACCGGTGTTCCAGGCTGCTTCGATGTCGTCGATAGCCACGTGTGAGCCGGAAGTTGAAGAGCCGAAACGGATGTCGTCAAACAGGAAGAACTCTGGCTCAGGTCCGAACAGTACGGTGTCGGCGATGCCGGAAGAACGCAGGAACTCTTCTGCGCGCTTGGCAATGGAGCGCGGGTCGCGATCGTAGCCCTGCAGCGTGCCTGGCTCGAGAATGTCACAGCGGATGATGAGCGTCGGATCTTCGAAGAACGGATCCATTACGGCAGTTGTTGCATCCGGCATCAGCACCATGTCTGATTCGTTAATGCCTTTCCAGCCGCCGATGGAAGAGCCATCGAACATTTTGCCTTCTTCGAAGAAGTCAGCGTTAACCTGGTGAGCAGGGATAGTAACGTGCTGTTCTTTACCTTTGGTATCGGTAAAACGCAGGTCAACAAACTTAACTTCGTGCTCGTTCATCATCGAGAGAACGTGTTCAGCGGACATACTCAACTCTCCTGGAAATGGTCATTTTGTCGTCGTGGTGAGAGAACTTCTGTTGCCGGGAATGTGTCACGACTACTGACCACCCCTGACCAAGATCTCGGCAAGCTCTTCAACCGTTGTGCAACTGTCGTTTTCGCTTAAAAGATATAAAGCGAATTCTGTGCCAACTTTATTACAATGGTGAAAATGGCGCTGTGATGCGCCCTGCGGTGAGACGACGGCTGCACCAGTGTGGATGGAATGCACCAAAATAGTGCCGTCAGTTTAGGGGTAAGCACTTAAATGGTGCAAAGCGCCATCAAAGTGCAGCTTAATGCACCGTTATTGGTGCTAAAAACGCGCACTGCGAGAATCTTTCGGCGAAAACTGTGATCATGTTCAGTCTTTCGCTTAATCCGTGTACAATACCGCGTTATTTCTATAATGCCTGAGGCAAAGCTGTGATCGAAAATTTGCGTAACATCGCCATCATCGCGCACGTTGACCATGGTAAGACCACCCTGGTTGACAAACTGCTGCAACAGTCCGGTACTTTTGATGCCCGTACCGAAGCGACTGAGCGCGTGATGGACTCCAACGATTTGGAGAAAGAGCGTGGGATTACCATCCTCGCGAAAAACACCGCCATCAAATGGAACGACTACCGTATCAACATCGTTGATACCCCAGGACACGCCGACTTCGGTGGTGAAGTTGAGCGCGTCATGTCCATGGTGGATTCGGTGCTGCTGGTTGTAGACGCGATGGATGGCCCTATGCCGCAAACCCGCTTCGTAACCAAGAAAGCCTTTGCCCACGGTTTGAAGCCGATTGTAGTCATCAACAAAGTTGACCGTCCTGGCGCGCGTCCGGACTGGGTTGTTGACCAGGTATTTGACCTGTTCGTCAACCTCGACGCGACTGACGAGCAGCTCGATTTCCCGATCATTTATGCGTCTGCGCTGAATGGTATCGCCGGTCTGGATCACACCGACATGGCTGACGACATGACCCCGCTGTATCAGGCCATCGTCGACCACGTTTCTCCACCGCAGGTTGAAGTTGAAGCCCCACTGCAGATGCAGATCTCGCAGCTGGACTACAACAACTACCTCGGCGTAATCGGTATCGGCCGCATCAAGCGCGGTAAAGTGAAGCCAAACCAGCAGGTTACTGTGATCGACAGCGAAGGGAAAACCCGTAACGCGAAAGTCGGTAAAGTGCTGGGCCATCTGGGTCTGGAGCGTATTGAATCCGATTTGGCTGAAGCGGGCGACATCATCGCTATCACCGGTCTGGGCGAGCTGAACATCTCCGACACCATCTGCGACACGCAGAATGTGGAAGCGCTGCCAGCGCTGAGCGTGGATGAGCCAACCGTAACCATGTTCTTCAACGTCAACACCTCACCGTTCTGTGGTAAAGAAGGTAAGTTTGTGACGTCGCGTCAGATCCTTGAGCGTCTGAACAAAGAGCTGGTGCACAACGTAGCGCTGCGCGTAGAAGAAACTGAAGATGCTGATGCATTCCGCGTATCCGGTCGTGGTGAGCTGCACCTGTCAGTTCTGATCGAGAATATGCGTCGTGAAGGCTACGAGCTGGCGGTATCCCGTCCGAAAGTTATCTACCGTGAATTCGAAGGCCGCAAGCAGGAGCCATTCGAAAACGTTACCCTCGACATCGAAGAGACCCACCAGGGTTCAGTGATGCAGGCGATGGGTGAGCGTAAAGGCGACCTGAAAAACATGGATCCGGATGGTAAAGGCCGCGTACGTCTCGACTACGTGATCCCAAGCCGTGGTCTGATCGGCTTCCGTAACGAATTCATGACTATGACTTCCGGTACCGGTCTGCTGTACTCCACCTTCAGCCACTACGACGACGTGCGTCCGGGCGAAGTGGGCCAGCGTCAGAACGGCGTGCTGATCTCCAACGGTCAGGGTAAAGCGGTTGCCTTCGCCCTGTTCGGCCTGCAGGATCGCGGTAAGCTGTTCCTCGGTCACGGTGCGGAAGTGTATGAAGGCCAGATCATCGGTATTCACAGCCGTTCTAACGACCTGACCGTAAACTGCCTGACCGGTAAGAAACTGACCAACATGCGTGCGTCAGGTACTGACGAAGCTACCACCCTGGTACCACCGCAGAAAATGACGCTGGAGCAGGCTATCGAGTTCATCGATGACGACGAACTGGTAGAAGTGACGCCGCAGTCAGTACGTATTCGTAAACGCCACCTGACCGAGAACGATCGCAAACGCGCGTCTCGCGGCAGCAAAGAGTAAGCGAAATCGTCTGATAATGAGCCCCGCACCCGCGGGGCTTTTTTTTGCCTGCCGTCTGAGGCAGCGCGACCCGCACGAAATCAGACCCCGCTTGCGGAATGCGGATTTCCCCTAAGCGTACCTGTTCAGGCTTGCCTTTTACCGCTAGAGTGAATGATCCAGGGAACGTAGAGGAGAGGTGTCATGCTGTACATCTTTGATTTAGGCAATGTGATTGTTGATATCGATTTCAATCGGGTACTCGGCGTCTGGAGCGATCTGGGACGCGTGCCGCTTGCCACGCTGCAGAGCCGTTTTCGCATGGACGAGACCTTCGAGCAGCACGAGCGGGGCGAAATCAGCGACCCGGAGTTTGCCGCCCGGCTGTGTGACCAGCTCGATATTGCCCTGAGCTATCCGCAGTTCACCGCTGGCTGGCAGGCGGTGTTTGTCGGCGTGCGTCCGGAAACGCTGGCGATCATGAACCAGCTGCGCGCCAGCGGCGAGCGCGTGGTGATTCTGTCTAACACCAACCAGCTGCATTTCGAGTTCTGGCCAACGCAGTATCCGGAAGTGCAGCAGGCTGCTGACCACATCTATATGTCGCAGGATATCGGCATGCGCAAACCGGAAGCGCGCATCTGGCACTACGTACTGGAGCATGAAGGCTTCACCGCCGATCAGGCGGTATTCTTTGATGACAACCAGGCCAATGTTGATGCGGCGCGCGCGCTGGGCATTGAGAGCGTGCTGGTCGAAGATGCGAAAACCGTGCCTGACTGGTTTGCGAGCCGTCGCTGAGTGACCATGCGAACTCATCTGCGCCACTCGGCGCATGCGTTTTTCCTGTGGATCAAACTGCTGTGGCGCCGCATTGATGAAGACAACATGACCACGCAGGCCGGTAATCTGGCCTACGTGTCGCTGCTGGCGCTGGTGCCGCTGATTGCCGTGGTATTCGCGCTGTTTGCCGCCTTCCCGGTGTTCTCGGACATCAGCGTGCAGCTGAAGAACTTCATCTTCACTAACTTCATGCCGGCCGCCGGGGATGTGATTCAGCGCTATCTCGATCAGTTTGTCGCCAACGTCAACAAAATGACGGCGGTGGGGGCGGTCGGGCTGATTGTCACTGCGCTGCTGCTGATGCACTCGGTCGACAGCGCGCTCAATGCCATCTGGCGCAGCGACAAGCCGCGCCCGATGGTCTACTCCTTTGCGGTCTACTGGATGATTCTGACGCTGGGACCGCTGCTGGCCGGTGCCAGTCTGGCTATCAGCTCCTATCTGCTGTCGCTGCGCTGGGTGAACGTGACCGGCGTCACCAGCCTGATCGATCAGGCGCTGCGCATCTTCCCGCTGGTTTTGTCGATTCTCGCCTTCTGGCTGCTGTACAGCATTGTGCCGACGCGGCGCGTGCCGGGACGCGATGCGTTGATAGGTGCGGTGGTCGCGGGTCTGCTGTTCGAGCTGGGCAAAAAAGGCTTTGCGCTCTATGTTACGATGTTTCCTTCGTATCAGTTAATTTACGGCGTGCTGGCGGTGATCCCCATCCTGTTTCTGTGGGTTTACTGGACCTGGTGTATTGTGTTGTTAGGCGCGGAAGTGACCGTCACGCTGGATGACTATCGCCAGTTAAAACAGCAGGAACGCGATAAAGAACGAGAGGAAACATGATTGCTTTGATTCAGCGTGTGACGCGCGCCAGCGTCAGCGTGGATAACGCCACGGTGGGCGAAATTGGCGCCGGTCTGCTGGTGCTGCTGGGGGTAGAAAAGGGCGATGACGAGCAGAAATCACAGCGCCTGGCGGAGAAAGTGCTGGGCTACCGCATTTTTGGCGATGAGAACGACAAAATGAATCTCAGCGTACAGCAGACAGGCGGTAGCGTGCTGGTGGTTTCGCAATTCACCCTGGCGGCCGACACGCAAAAAGGCATGCGTCCCTCTTTCTCTGGCGGCGCGCATCCGGCGGAAGCCGAGCGCCTCTATCACGACTTCAGCGATCGCTGCCGGGCGCTGGGCGTCACCACCGCCAACGGGCGCTTCGCCGCCAATATGCAGGTTTCGCTGATTAACGATGGTCCGGTGACCTTCTGGTTACAGGTGTGAGATTTTTAGCCGAGCGGCAAGGGATCAGCCACGCAAGCTCCGAACGAGAGAATCACTTTATGTATCATCTTCGCGTACCGCAAACGGCGGAAGAGCTGGATATGTATTACCAGTTCCGCTGGGAAATGTTACGGAAGCCGCTGCGCCAGCCGCAGGGCTCAGAACGTGATGCCTGGGATGCGCTGGCGCATCACCAGATGGTGGTGGATGAGCACGGCAAACCGGTAGCGGTAGGCCGGCTGTATATCAATGCGGAAAATGAAGCGGCGATCCGCTTTCTGGCGGTGCATCCGTCGGTGCAGGGCAAAGGGCTGGGTACGCTGGTGGCGATGACGCTGGAGTCGGTGGCGCGCCAGGAAGGGGCCAAACGCGTCACCTGTAGCGCGCGCGAGGATGCGGTGGAGTTCTTTGCCAAGCTCGGCTTTGTCAATCAGGGCGAAATTACCGCACCGCAAACCACGCCGGTGCGTCACTTCCTGATGATTAAACCGGTGGTGACGCTGGATGATATTCTGCATCGCGCCGACTGGTGTGGACAGCTGCAGCAAGCGTGGTACGAACACATCCCGTTGAGCGAAAAAATGGGCGTGCGTATTTTGCAGTACACCGGGCAGAAGTTTGTCACCACCATGCCGGAAGCTGGCAACCAGAATCCGCACCACACGCTGTTTGCCGGCAGCCTGTTTTCACTTGCCACGCTCACCGGCTGGGGATTGATCTGGCTGCTGCTGCGTGAACGCCATCTTGGCGGCACCATCATTCTGGCCGATGCGCATATTCGCTACAGCAAACCGATCAGCGGACGGCCCGGCGCCATCGCCGATCTCGGCTCGCTGAGCGGCGATCTCGACCGGCTGGCGCGCGGACGAAAAGCACGCGTACAGATGGAGGTAGAGCTGTTTGGGGATGATGAGCTGGGCGCGGTGTTTGAAGGTGTTTACATCGTGTTACCCGCCGATCCCGACGGACCGCTGGAAGAGGGCGGTTCAGGCGCGCGTATTAATTAATGACCGCAGCGCGCAACAAAATCACAGGGTCACTCTGCATGGCGTAATGTTTGTCAGTCAAGATTCGACTGCATTCAACAACAGTTGCATTTTTGGTAGCGGCGCAATTTATTGCGCGATAAATCGCGCCGCTACAAATATTGTGCGATTGGCGATGACCTGACGCGCCCGCATCGCGCTTTTCAGCGCGATCGGTCATGCAATCATCACTGCACCTGCCCGCCACGCATCGTCTGCTGCAGCGACTGCGTATCCGTCGTCACCGACAAACTGCCTTCTGCGCTGGTACGCAACGGTGCGCCCGCGCTGAGCGAGCCCTTCAGCTGCAGCTGCAAATTACTGCTGCCGCTCAGCGGCAGTGCAGGCCAGCCCCAGTTTTGCAGCACGTTTGCCGGCACCGCCTGGCCTTTCAGGTTCAGCGTAAACGGACGCTGTGCTTCCTGTCCTGCGGTTGCCGTGCCTTCCAGTAATCCGCTACCGTTAAAGGCGCTCATCTCGCTGACCTCAATCTGCCGATCGCTGGCGTTCAGGCTAATTGACGGATGGCGCAAATCGGTGCGGTTAAAGGTGGCTTCCGCCGCGTTAAAGCTGGCTTTGCCCGCCCAGATGCCCCATTGATGCTGGCGCGCCAGCAGCAGATTTTCTGCATTACCGTCGAGCGCGGTCATCTGGAACGGGAAGGCCGGATTGATATCAATCACCAGGTTACGGTTAGCCGTCGCACGCTTCACCAGCACGCTATCCAGCCAGCCCGGCAGCGTCTGCTGCCAGCGATCGCGCCAGTTTTGCGGCAGCGTGTATTCCAGGCCGGCAAGGGCTAAATCGTCAAGCGTCAGGCGCTTATCGCTGCGCGTCCAGCTGCCGCTGGCGCGAATCACGCCGTTGACCCAGCGTGAACTGAACTGCGTCAGCTGAATGCCCTGCGGTGAGAATTCGGCGTTGACGATCGGATCGTTGAGTTCAAAGCTGCCGTTAATAAAGTTGCCAGCGTTCATGGCCAGCGAACCGTCGTCGCTCTGCCAGTCATCGCCGCGCAGTGTAATGTTCTTCAGGGTCAGATCGAGATCGGTCACCGCCCAGTCCGGGCCCTGCAGGCGCGCATCGGTCATATCCAGCCGGTTGATGCTCACCGAAGGCACGTCACGCAGCGGACTGAGGAACTCGCTCAGGCTCTGCTGAGTTTGCAGGCGGATATCGTTAAGACGCAGCTGGTTGATTTGCCAGTTACCCTGCGCGTCGCGCTCGGCACGTCCGGTCATTGAGCCGCGCGCCAGATCGGCGCCGATATTGCTCAGCACCAGCCGGCGTTTGGCGATATTGCCCTGCAGCAGTACGTTGTTACCGGCGACGCCGTCCAGCGTCATGGCACCTGCGCTCATCTGGAACTGCGCAT
>NZ_SDFT01000115.1:0-16087 GCF_004916815.1 Pantoea sp. R102 | reverse complement strand
CTGCTCGGCGTGGCGTTTTTTGCCTGGGCGTTCAGCCTGAGTCTCAGCGCGCGCGGCACAGCGCGCGTGCTGCCGATCATCATGCTGGCGGCCGCGCTGGTGGTGGCGCGCCCGCTGCAGGACTGGGCATTTGGCAGCAGCAGTACGCAAAGCGTCGCGCACCTGCCGTTTCAGCGCATCAGCAGCAGCCAGCAGCTGGATAGCGCATTACAGCAGGCGCAGGGCCGTATCACCATGGTCGATCTCTATGCCGACTGGTGCGTGGCCTGCAAAGAGTTTGAAAAATACACCTTCAGCGATGACGGCGTGCGCAGTGCCCTGAGCAACGTGCAGCTGCTGCAGGCTAACGTGACAGCCAACAACGCGCAGGATAACGCGCTGCTGCAGCATCTGCAGGTGCTCGGCCTGCCGACCATCCTGTTCTTTGATGCGCAGGGCAAAGAGATTGCCGATTCACGCGTCACCGGATTCCTTAACGCCGCGGATTTCCGCGCCCATTTGCACAATCTGCCGCGTTAAACGAAACTGGTTGCACGACACTGCCCGGGCGCACGCGTTCGGGCCCGCATTCCGGAGGAGAGTCTTTTGCAACGCGAACAGATCCTTGAGCATGCGCTGAATGTGCTCGAACAGAGCGGCCTGGCCGCGACCACCTCGCTGCAGCAGCTGGCTGGCGAAAGCGGCCTCGCCAGCGATCAGCTGGAGCGCTACTGGCCCGATCGCGATGCCCTGCTGTATGACGCGCTGCGCTTTCACGGCCAGCAGATCGACAGCTGGCGCCGCCAGGTGCAGCTGGATGAGCGCCTCAGTGCGGCACAAAAGCTGCTGGCGCGTTACGACGTGCTGGCAGAGCACGTCAGTAAAGGCCGCTTTCCCGGCTGCCTGTTTATTGCCGCCTGCAGTTTCTATCCCCAGCCGGATCAGCCGGTGCATCAGCTCGCCGAACAGCAGAAGCGCAGTTCCTGGCAGTTCACCCATGAAATCCTCGTCGACCTGGCGCTGGACAACCCCAGCATGGTGGCCGATCAGATGGAGCTGATCCTCGAAGGTTGTCTGAGTAAGCTGCTGGTGAAGCGCAACGTGCAGGATGTCGCTACCGCGCGGCGTCTGGCTGAAGATGTGCTGAGCATCGCGCTGTGCCGGCAAAACGGTGCGCTGGCGTAGGCTTTTTGTTCACCCTGCCTGAAAAGCAGGCAATCAGTCACGATTGCTACGCTTTTTTTACGAAACCCGTTGACGGCTGTGAGCCATTAGGGTTTAATGCGCCCCGTTGCCCGGATAGCTCAGTCGGTAGAGCAGGGGATTGAAAATCCCCGTGTCCGTGGTTCGATTCCGCGTCCGGGCACCACTATTCAGAAAACCCAGCCTTATGGCTGGGTTTTTGCTTTTCTGCGCCGGCAGAATCGCTCACCCTGCGGCCTGGCAGAAACATTTAAAGTTGGAAAATCCGCCCGTCACCGGCTGGCAGTTCAACGGTTACGCTCAATTTTCCGCCTAACGCCTCAACGTATTTTTTCAGGCTGGAGAGTTTCAGTTCATCACCACGCGCCTCGATCGCTGCAATAGCAGGTTGCGAAACCCCCATCTTTTCAGCCAACTGTACCTGTGAAAGCGCCAGTTCTTCCCGCAGCTGGCGCAGACGAATCTCGATGATTTTTTCCGCCGCCTTATTTCTGATGCGCGCCTGTGATTCAGGCGAACGCTGAGCAATCAGGTCTTCAAGTTTTGGCATGATTCATCTCCTCCAGATGCTGTTGATACTCGCGGTCAGCCAGTTTAATCATTAGGTCATCCTGCGCCTGCAGCCATGTGGCAAAGCGCACGGTGGTTTCTACCTTCCAGCTGTTCAAAATCACCTCATATAACCTGTAGTTTATAGCGCTCTGATATAAACCGGAAGTTATATTGAAAAGATGACCTGTATCATGCCGGACGCCAGCATCGCTGTGGGCGTGCTCAGCTTGTGCGGAGTACCTGAAAAAACTGCAATCCCATGCAATATCGATTAGCTCTATTACAACCCTGACTGCTTCGCCCCATTTGCGCGACGCGTCGCACACTTTTGCGATTGCGCCCAAATCTTTCCAGCGAATTGCGCCACCGGTCACGCCGCGTGGCGCGTGTCGATGTTAAAAAACTGTTAATCGTAGTGCCTGCCTGCCGTCGTGGCGTTTGTCCTTAACTCAGCGTCTGCTGCATCTCACCGTGCCGGACGCTTTAGATACACAGAATCGTGTCGCCAGAGGGAGTAATCGTGAACCTTCGTCGCCTTAAATATTTCATCAAAATCGTCGACGCGGGCAGCCTGACGCAGGCCGCTGAAAGTTTGCATATTGCGCAACCAGCGCTAAGCCAGCAGCTTGCCACGCTGGAGGGAGAAGTGAATCAGCAGTTACTGATCCGCACCAAACGCGGCGTAACGCCTACCGAAGCGGGGAAAATGCTTTACCATCATGCCTTCACTATTTTGCATCAGTGCGAACAGGCACAGCGCGCCATTGACCAGATCGCCGCAGCAACTGCAGAAGGCATGCGCAGCGGCTCCCAATAAAGCACGGATGCCGCCCCGCTGCCTCGCACTCCGGTTAAATTTCGTCAGCCAGTCAGCACTCAACCCACACCGCACCGGCATCCGCCGATTTGACACACTGTTCCACCCAGCGTACCCCCATCAGCCCGGCGTGCACGTCCGGATACCAGAAGTCCTGCAGGAAGGCGTGATCGCCGCGGTCGGTGGCGTCCATCGCCAGCGCAAAACGGCGATAGAGATTCGACCAGGCTTCAAATAATCCTTCGGGATGGCCGCCACCAATACGGTCATCGGCCAGCGCGCTGGCGTGCAGATAGCCCATGCCGCGCTCAAGAATCTGCACCGGCTCGCCCTGCACTTCATAGCGCAGCTGGTTTGGCTGTTCGTCCCACCACTCCAGACTGGCTCGGGCCCCCACCACGCGAATTTTCTGGCCGTGCATCGATCCGCAGTTCACCGCTGACGCCCACAGCGTACCGACCGCACCGTTATCGTATTCCATCATCACAAAGGCGTTATCTTCCAGCGGCGCACGCGAGGCCACAAAGCTCTGGCGGCTGCACAGCAGGCGTTTTATTTGTAACTGCGGCAACAGAGTTTCAGCGATAAACAGCGGATGGGTGGCCAGATCGCCCAGCACATAGCTCGGGCCAACAAAACGCGGATCGACGCGCCATTTGGTGCTGGCATTCTGTAATTCGACCGCTTCGTGATGAAAGCCGTGAGCAAACTGCATGTTCACAATGCGGATCTCACCCAACAGACCGTCAGCAATCATGGTGCGCGCCTGCTGAATCAGCTGATGACCGGCATAACCGTAGGTCACGCCGATGATCTTCTGCTGCGCTTTACACAGTTGCTGCAGTTCCTCAGCTTCAGCGGAGGTGAAACACAGCGGTTTTTCACACACCACGTGCAGCCCGGCGCTGAGCGCAGCGCGGCAGATAGCAAAGTGCGTATTGTTCGGCGTGGCGATGGAGACGGCTTCAATGCCATCAGCACGCGCGGCTTCCGCTTTAAACAGGGTTTCGTAATCGCTATAGCAGCGCTCCGCCGCCACGCCCAGCGCGCGACCAAACGCCCGCCCGCGCTCCGCATCAATATCAAACGCACCCGCCACTAAGGTGAAGTTGCCGTCGCGTAAAGCAGCGGAACGGTGAATATAACCGATCTGGCTGGTGCCGCCGCCGCCCACCATGCCCCAGCGCAGCGCGCGATCCAGTACTTTGCTCCCGTTAATCATGCTGTTCTCCTCAGAATCCGATGGAATGCAGGTAGAGCAGGCTGGCCGTGACGTCCTGCAGACTGGTGGCGGCGTTGCGCGGATCGCGCTCCTGCTCAATGGTGATCCAGCCCTGGTAGTGACGTTCAGCGAGAAACGCCCGCAGCGCCGGGTAATCAATCGCGCCCTGGCCAAGCGGGCACATCACGCCCTCGGCACAGGCAGTGAAAAAGTCGACGCCGCGCGCAATCACATCGCGCCAGACGGCCGCATTAATGTCTTTGAAATGCAGATAGTCGATGCGCGACCAGTAGCGTTGCAGCCAGGTCTGCGGATCCATGCCGGAATAAAAAAGATGGCCGGTATCGAGACACAGTCCGGCGACCTCATGCGGGATGTCCTGTACCAGCTGCTCCAGTTCATCAGCAAACTCAATGCAGCCACCGGCATGAGGATGAATCACCGGTCGCACGCCGTAGTCGTGCCAGGCGATGTGACTGAGCTGAGTGATGTGCTGCATCATGCGCTGCCAGTCTGCGGGTGCCAGGCGCGGCGCTTTCTCTGTCTGGCCAGCAAATTGCGCCCGCTGCGGGTTACCGAAATCGATAATCACCAGATAGGGCGCGGGCCGGTTATCACCGTGCGTGCGTGCCGCGCACGGCACCTGCGACAGGTTGCGGCAGATGTTGTGCGTCAGCTCAACCATCGCCGGGAAATTCGCCTCGCTGACCAAATCATCAAAAATGGTGCCGGCCACCAGCGACAACTGATGCGCTTCCAGCTGCTGGCGCAGTTCGGCGGCATCGGTCGGCAGATAGCGCCACGGCCCGAGTTCAATGCTGCGGTAACCGGCCTGGGCCGCCTCGCGCAGCACCGTTTGCCATGGCGGCAGGAAAGGATTGTCAGGATCGTCTACGCCCCAGCTGCAGGGCGCATTGGCAATGTGTAGGGTCATGATGGTTCCTTATGATGAGGGCTGGCGTCAGTATCAAATAGATATTTCACCAACCTCAATCATGGAATTTTCATTCTTTGATAGCGATCATAAATTTAATTATCAAATTTTTGATAATTTTTTATCAAATGCTGTCGTCATGCGCGCTGGCGTGGCTGTCGCCCGGTGAGCGATAACAAAGGGTGACTGCGCAACGCCTCAGACATTTTCCCGCATGACGATCTCAAACGGCAGGGTGACCTGAGAAAAATGGTCGCTGCGCTCAGCGTGACGTTGCAGCACGGTTTGTGCCAGCTGTCGTGCCATGTCAGCGATCTGATGGCGCAGCATCACCGTGATGGTGCCATCTATCAGCGCCAGGTCGCCGTCATTGACCGGGCCGTGACAAATCAGCGCTACCTTACGCTGCGGCTGCTCACGCAGCGCCTGAACGACCCCTTCAATGCCGCCGCACGGCGCGTAAATCAGCGCCAGATCGGCATGCTGCTCCAGCAGCTGGCGAGTCGCCTGATAACCACCGGCAATCGATTCGTGGGTTTTGAGCGGTTCCAGCACGCGCCGCGCACTGTCCTGCTCGCGCAGATACGAGCGAAAACCACTCTCGCAGTTCTCCTGACAGATAAAGCGGTGATCCCCCAGCAGCACGCCCGCCGGACCCGGCTGATGCAGCAGATGGCTGGCGATCCAGCCCGCGCTACGCCCGGCTTTCTGATTATCCAGGCCGAAATAGCCAGCATGCCCACAGGGCGAGAAGTCAGAAAACAGCGCGTAGACGCGCACGCCCTGACGCGAAACGTGCGCTATCGCGTGGCGGATCAGCGGATGATCCAGCGCCACCACGCCGATAGCCTCCACCTGCTCAGCCAGCCGGTAGAGCGAATCCACCACCGCTGCCACCTCATCAATCTCGTGCCAGACAAACAGCGGCTCGCTGCCGGCCGGATGAAATGGCTGCGTCTGCTGGCGCAGCGCGTCGGTTAGCGTTTGATAAAAAGAGTACGAAGCCGACAGCAGGATAAACCCCATGCGCAGCGTCACGCCGTCGCTCTGCGCACTGAGCGGGGCGTGGCTGCTGCGGTAACCCAGCCGGTGCGCCGCTGCCAGTACTTTCTGTTCGGTCTGCGCCCGCACCGGCGCGCGGCGATTGAGCACCCGATCCACGGTGGCGATCCCCACCCCGGCAGCAGCGGCAATCGCGCTCATGGTAATTTTGCTCATCGTTAAGCTCTTAAATGATAATAACCTATCAAAAATAATGCCTGACGTTATGCTTTCACGCCATATAAGCCGGTGTTTATCCCTCAATAAATGAGAAAATCCTTTCATTCTTTTGATCGCTGTCGCACAAACACCATCATTCGTTTCATTTATCACGAAAATAGAATAATTATTTGGCAAATATCGCCGCAGCGTGTCGCCGGCACTGATGGAAATGCATCAGCAAAGCATTAGAGCCGGTGCCGGGCTGTTTTTATAGTTGACGCGACACCAGCCGCCGATTGCGGTGGTGGGTAACGTAACGCGCAGGAGAACAACAATGAAAATCGCTTTTGATGTGGATGTTATCCGCGATCTCGGCATCACGCGTATGGTGCATCAGGTCGCGGAGTGGGGTTATAAATACATTGAACAGTCGCCGCATCCGCAGATCAATCCATTCTATAAACACCCGAAAGCCAGCCGGGAGATCATGCGCGAGTACAAAAATGCGCTCAACGCTACCGGACTGGAAATCTCCTCGTTTATTACCGTCTATCGCTGGTCGGGACCGGATGAGCTGCGGCGCCAGGCGGCGGTGAAAAACTGGAAGCGAATGATTGAGATTGCCGTGGAGATGGGCGTGCAGGTGATCAATACCGAACTCTCCGGTAACCCGAACGAACCCGAAATCTGCGAAGAGATGTTCTATCGCTCAATGGACGAGCTGCTGCCGATTTTCGAGCGAGAGGGGATTCGCGTGGAAATTCAGGCGCATCCGTGGGATTTCTGCGAAGAGAGTAATGAAACGGCCGATATCGTCAAGTCGTTCCGCAGCGACAACGTCAAATACATCTACAGCGCACCGCATACGTTCTACTATGACAAGGGCAAAGGCGACGTGAAGAGTATGCTGCATTACGCTGGCGACGATCTGTCGCACATGCTGATTGCCGATACCATGAACCACACCAAACACTGTCGCTACATCGTTAACCCGCCGGGTGTCGATGCCACCATCCACCAGCACGTGGCCGTTGGCGAAGGTGAGGTGAATTTCGACGCGCTGTTCGAAGCGCTACGCGAGATGGATTTCGCTAACCGCCACTATAAAGTGGGCGGCGAGTCGATTATCTCCGCCGCGCTGTTTGGCTATCCGGAGAAGATGAAGTATCAGGCGGTGGAAACCCGCGAGCTGATTGAGCGCGAGCTGCTGAATCTGTAAATCGCCCGCACAATCAACCCCTTTCCCGCCAGCGATAAAGGGGCGCACAATCAGCCCCCTCTCCCACTAAAGAGAGATGGATGCACAATCAGCTCCCTCTCCCGCCTGCGGGAGAGGGTTGGGGTGAGGGCAAACGCCATCACCCACTTCCCATTAAACCGTCACCCACTCCACCTCAACAAACTCGCCGCGCGTCAGCGACAGCTGCGCCGCTTCCGCGATGGCCTGCGCGCGCAGCCCGTCAATCAGCCCCGGCAGACCGGCCACTTTCTCGCCGCCAAGATGGCGCACAAACGCATCGAGATGGCTGTAATAGGTCTCCTGTACCCGGCTGAACCAGTCCGCATACAGCCCCGGCTGGCGGATGTGCTGCCCCTGATACAGCGTTGCACCGCGCACCGCCTGGCTTTCCGACGCCAGCATGCCCAGGCTGCCCATCACGCTGATGCGCTCGTCATAACCGTAAGCGGTACGACGGGCATTATCGAGCTGCGCCAGCGCGCCCTGCTGCAGGCGCATAATCAGCACTGAGGTATCGACGTCAATGTCGCGGATCGCCGGCATCGCCAGCGCGGCACCGAGCGCGCCCACGGTGACCACTTCATCCTCAGTTAGCCAGCGCAGCAGATCGAAAAAGTGGATGGCCTGGTCGCGCATCTGTCCGCCGGACGCCTGCAGATAGCTCAGCGGCGGCAGTTCAGAGGCGCGGCACACCATCTGGATAAGCTCGCTGCGCCCAATCACGCCCTGCTGCAGCTGGGCTTTCAGTAGTGCATGGCTGCGATCAAAACGCCGATTGAACCCTACCGTCACCGGCACCTGCAGCGGGGAAATGCTGGCTACCACTTCCCGGGCGCGCGACAGCGACAAATCGATCGGTTTTTCACAGTACACCGCTTTGCCCGCCAGCACCGCCTGCTCCAGTAGCGGAGCGTGGGTCGGCGTCGCACTGGCAATCAGCACCGCATCAATGGCCTTACTGCTCAGCGCCTGCGGCACGCTGGCGGCCCGCGCCCCAAACTGCTCTGCCAGCGCGGCGGCGCGCGCGGCGTCGATATCGCACACCAGCGCCAGCTCAACGCCGGGATGGCGCGCCAGGTTTGCGGCATGCACCTGGCCAATAAATCCACAGCCAATCAAGGCAAAACGTTGCGCACTGCGCATGATAACGCTCCTGTTGCTCACACTTCGGCATCGTCGGTCTTGTCAAAATATCGCTTTCTGGCAGGCTGTCTGAACGCGGTTTTTGATGGAATTCACTCAGATGAAAACAATGACGCTGGCCGAACTGGCTAAGCGGGTGGGCGTGGGCATCGCCACGGTGGATCGGGTGCTGAACGACCGGGGCGGCGTGTCGCCCGCGATGACGAAAAAAATTTTACTGGCGGCGCGCGAAGCGGGTTTGAAACGCATCCTGCCGGAGGAACACCGCCACGCGTGGCAGATAGAAGTACTGCTGAGCGGTAACGGTTCCTTCTTCTTTCAACAGCTGGCGCAGGATTTTGCCCGGCTGGCGGATGAGCTCGGCTATCGTCGCCTGCGGCTGCACCGCACGCTGATTCCGGAGCATGCGCCCGAAAAGCTGGCGGCGCATATCGAAGCCAGCAGCAAAAAGATGGACGGGCTGATTGTTTTCGCCCATGAAAATCCGCTGATTTACGCGGCGCTTGAGGCCTGTAAAGCGCGTGGCGTACCGGTCATTACGCTGGTGGCCGATCTGCCTGATGCGCCGCGCCTGTGCCATGTCGGTATTGATCAGCTGAAGGCCGGACGCACCGCCGCGCTGATGCTCGGCAGCATGCTGCCTGTGGCGGGAGATGTGGTGCTGGTCAGCGGTCGCGCCGATTACGCCGCGCACCGTCTGCGCATCGAAGGATTTCAGGCGGTGCTGGCGGAGCGCTTCCCGCATCTGCGGCTGCGGGAGATCATCGCAGGCCAGGACGAGCGCGAGCGCATCAGCCGGCTGCTGGAGAAAACGCTGGCCGCATCGCAGCAGATTGTCGGCTTGTACAATACCGGCATGGGCAATACCCAGATTCACGAAGCGCTGGCGCGCCACCGGCTGTGCGGCAAAGTGGTGTATGTTACGCACGAACTTTACCAAACCACCCGTGAGCTTCTGGCCAAACGCGTGCTGACGCTAACGCTCGATCAAAACACCCTGCGTCACGCACAGCTGGCGCTGACGCTGCTGCTGCGACATCTGGAAGAGGGTGAGCAACCAGAGACCTATCAGCCCGGCAAAGTCGACTTTATGCTGTTTACGCAAGAGAATTTTGCCTGATTCGACTTTGTCTTTTATCGCCAGCGCGGTTAAATCGGCGTGATAGCGTGCTGCTACACTCAGTAGCAGCAAAAATCTTCTCACAACAAGGCGAACGCATTATGTCGGAAAATCAGTATCAGCCCGCGAAAGTCTGGACCTGGGACCCGGAAGCCAAAGGTAACGGGGCAAAGACTAACCGTCCAACCGCCGGGCCGACGCATGAGCAAACGCTGCCGGTCGGTAAGCATCCGCTGCAGCTCTATTCGCTGGGGACGCCAAACGGCCAGAAAGTGACCATTCTGCTGGAAGAGCTGCTGGCGCTCGGCGTGCAGGAAGCGGAGTATGACGCCTGGCTGATCCGCATCGGCGATGGCGATCAGTTCTCCAGCGGCTTCGTTGAGGTTAACCCCAACTCAAAAATTCCGGCGCTGCGCGACCACTCGATCACGCCGCCACTGCGCGTGTTTGAATCCGGCAATATCCTGCTCTATCTGGCAGATAAATTCGGCCACTTTATTCCCTCTGACGTGGCGGGCCGCACGGAAACCCTGAACTGGCTGTTCTGGCTGCAGGGATCCGCGCCCTACCTTGGCGGCGGTTTCGGCCACTTCTATCACTACGCGCCAGAAAAAATTGAATACGCCATTAACCGTTTCACGCTGGAAGCCAAACGTCAGCTTGATGTGCTGGATCGCCAGCTGGCGGACCACCGTTTCCTCGCCGGCGACGAATATACCATTGCCGATATCGCAACCTGGCCGTGGTACGGCAATCTGGTGCTGAACAACCAGTACGGCGGCGGCGAATTCCTCGATGTGCAGTCGTACAAAAATGTGGTGCGCTGGGCAAAAGAGATTGCCGACCGTCCGGCGGTGATCCGCGGGCGTAAAGTGAATCGGGCATTTGGCGCCGAGCCTCAGGATCAGCTGCTGGAACGGCACGATGCGAGCGATTTTGATACCAATACTGAAGACAAGCGTCAGGCGCGAGGCGAACAATAATGGCCGCATATGTCGTTATGATTAAAGACGAAACGCTGGATAAAGATGAGCTGGCCACCTATTCGCAGAAAGCCGGCGCGGCGCGTGGCGATCACCACATCACGCCACTGGCTTTTTACGGCGATCTGGAGGTACTGGAAGGGCGCGATGCTGAAGGCGTGGTGGTGCTGCAGTTTGAAGATGCCGAGGCCGCCAAAGCCTGGTACTTCAGCCCGGCCTACCAGGAAGCCAAAGCGCATCGCCTGAAAGGCGCCAACTACCGCGTACTGCTGGTGAACGGCGTGGCGTAATGGATGACGTAACCCGTTGCTAAGCACGGGTTATCTGCGGCGCGATCCCTCGCGCCGCGATTAAATCCAGCGCGGTTAATCCAGCGTAATCCGCACCACGCTATCCGGCCCTTGCGGCGAGCGATCTTTATTAAGTCCCTGCTTCACCGTCACATACAGCGTCTGACCATCTGGCGACACCAGCAGGCTGTTAGGGTGAGTCGGCAGCGTCCAGCTATTTTTCACTGCGTAGGTCGTCGCGTCCAGCTGCAGCACTTTGCCGCCGAGTCGCTGGCTGATGTAAATCTCGTTGCGCTTCGCATTGAATTTGATGCCAAGCGAATCGCCGACATCCAGGCGCTTGATCACCTTACCGCTGCGCTCATCAAATACCAGCGTGGTTTTGCCCTTAGAATTGTCAGTGACGTACAGGCGGCCATTGGCGGCATCTTCCGCCAGATTTAACAGCAGATACTCTTTGCCATCGCCTGGCGTCCAGCGCTGCTCAATTTTGTGACTGCGCGGATTGATCACCAGTACTTCGCCACTGCCGTTCGCCGCGTAAATACGGTCGGTTGACGCCGAATAGAGCAAGCCGGTCACCCACTTACCGGCGTTTTTGATGGTGGTTTTCAGCCGCAGCGTATTCGCATCAACCACCCAAATCATCGCCGGATTCTCAATCGCACCGATGTACAGCAGGCCGTCATGCAGCAGGATTTCACGCGCGCCAACCGGATTGCCTTTGTCGTTTTTCAGGCCAAACAGCAGACGCTGCAGCACTTTACCGCTTCTGGCGTCCACTTTCGTCACGCCACCGTCCAGCGTGTTGGTAATGTACAGCACGCTGCCGTCCGGTGAAGCCGTCATGCCAAAGTTTTTCAGATCGGTGTGGGTTTCGCCCAGCGTCGCCAGCGTGCGGGCATCCAGGCGATACAGCACGCCACCGTTGACGGTTTTAAATGCCTGCGCGCTGGCCACATACAGCGCAGCCGGATCGCCCGGCACATAGGCCATTTCATACAGGCCGTCGCCCAGTTCACGCTGCTGTACCTTCTCCGCTGCCGCTGGCTTAGCCGCGGCGGCAGGCGCTACTGATTTTTTAGCCGGCGCCTGACAGGCGCTCAGGCTCATGGCTGCCAGCAGCGCCAGAGCCAGCGCGGTGGCGCGCGGGCGTAGTGATGAAGTCATTGCTGTCTCCGGTAAGGACCGATGGGTTACCTGCGCGAGCAGGAAGCATAAAAAGGAATGAGAATCATACGCATTATTGTATCAGTCGTAAATGTGCCTGATCGGTGGCAGGAGGCGCAGAGCTGCGCTGCGTCAATGCCCTCCCCTCAAATTGCTACTTGTAGTATGCTTGACGGCATTCCTGCCACAGATGTTGATTTAAAAAATGATGGTTCCTGACTATTTAATCAGTGTGTTGCTAACGGCCCATAACAGTGAAAAATTTCTGCCTGACACGCTGGCGAGTTTAGAAAAGGCCTGTCATGGTGTTGAGCAGTATATTGAATTTATTCTTATTAATGACGCATCCGTCGACAACACTGCAGCGTTACTCGATGATTTTTCCCGGCGGCATCCGCAGGCGAAAGTATTTAATATTGATTACCGCAACATTGGCCGGGTGCGTAATTTTGGCGTTCAGCAGTGCAGCGGTGAATATATTACGATGCTGGATGGCGACGATCAGTTGCTGGCCGACGCCCTCACCGATATTGTCTGCTACCTGAAAAGCCATCGTCCGGACGCACTGTTCACGGCGCTTAATGAGGTATATGAATCCCGGCCTCAGCACATCACATGGCAGGGCCTGCAGGCGGAAACACTGTCACGGCATCAGGCCATTGAAAAATTCCTGATTCATCGCGATTTACAGGCGCACTTTATCGGTCAGTTTATTAAGCGCACCATGCTGCTGGCACATCCCTTCCCGGATTATACCTGCTACGAGGACGCCTGGCTTTTCCCGGAAATCCTGGTCAGCAGTGATGCAATCGCTTATAGCCGCCAGAGCCCTTATCTTTATTTTAAACGCGGCAACAGCTTATCCAGCCAGCTGGATAAACACAAAATTTCACTCTTAGTGAGCGCAACGCAGCATATGGATGAGGTGTTGCAGGAGCGCTATCGTAATCTGCTATCCTGCCACTGGATTAATATTGCACATAAACATCGGAAAGCCCTGGATAATCCTGACGACAGAAAGCAGGTTATTGAGGCGATCACTAAAATCAGGCCACTGTCTTTTCTTTTCGATAGTAAAATCAGAACCAGCTTTAAAAAGAAATATCTGGCTCTGAAGTTAAACAAACCGCTGTAACTACCGGGCGCTATGCCAGCGCCGGTTTATCAGGACGATGCTTTCTCAGGCGGATGAATCATGGCATAGCTGATGATAATCGCCATCACCAGGATTAGCACCGAACCACTCTGAATTAACACCGTGTCGGTCAGCCCAAAGATGATAATTGACAGCGGCAGCAGCGTTAATCCGGCGACGCCGCGGCGTGCGGCTACTATCAGCAGCACCAGGTAAAAAATCAGCAGGGAAAGTGCGCCAGCGAACCCCTGCAGCGAAAGCGTTTCAAGGAAATCATCGTGCAGGTGATACATGACGTTTTTATACGCTTCGGGATTGTGGCGCTCATGCTGCGTGATGTATTCCCGCGCTTTTGCCGTACGCTGATCCGGACTTTGCCCCAGCAGCGACCACGAAACGCTGTGCCAGCCGCCTTTCCAGATAGAGAAACGGGCGCCAATCGAGGTGTTATTGTTGGTCTGATAAGTATCAACTTCATTGTGGATGCTGTCTAAGCGCTGCCAGACGCTGCCCGGCATAAATAAAGCGCCCACGATAATAAACAGCGCTAACACCACCAGCGAAATTTTACCCGCCCAGCGATGGGTAAAATAAAACCAGGCCAGATAAATCAGTGGCAGGGTTAATACGCCGGCGCGTGACTCGGTCAGAATCATCAGCATCATATTCACGACAAAAACCGCGCTGAATAAGATCATTTGTCCGCCGCGATGGGAGATTACCCGGTGGCCGGTGTACAAAGTACAGAGCGCCAGCGCGGTAATCAGATAAGAGACGGTACCGGCGGAATCGGTCAGCAATCTGATGCGGGTCAGCGTTTTTGCGTGTTCACTGATAGCGAAACCTAACGTCACCAGCAGCCCGACAAATAAGATGGCGCTGCAGGTTATCAGGAGTGGACGGCTAAGATAGTGGCGCCACGCGACGATAAAATAGCTGAGAAAAGCCGCGATAATAAACAGCTTACCGCCCTGGAAGTAGTTATTCACCACATCACTGAATTCAGCGTGGGAAAACATCTTTGCCCAGATGAGCCTGACCAGCCCAATGAAGAACAGCGGAAGCGCTACCGTTATGGCCGTTTTATCTGTTAGCCACTGTTTTTTCACCGCCAGAATTACTAAATACAGAGCCACCAGATAACTGGAAAAATAGAATATTTTGCGCGGTAAGGCTTCAACCACCAGTGACGACGCCAGCGCGATACTCAGCAGCACAAAACAGAGCTGGTAAATATTTTTTCCCGTCATCAGCTGGCGAAAAGCGTGAGCTTGCACTTAACAATACCTCATCTTGATATGTTTCAGGCGCCACAGCATGGCCTGCCACCATCTTTTTTGACGAAAAAGCGACTTATACATTCTTTTTGCCTGCTGCGCATTGGCTGGCTGGTCAAACGCCATGGTGGACAGCGGTGAATCCTGATAAATATCGCGATAATGGTGAACCACAAACTGTTGATTCCATACCTGCCAGGGCTTATCCGCACCGGCATAATGAATCAGGCAGGTTTCCGCCGGCACGTCGAGCGTATAGCCACGATCGTCTTGGGCCAGCATGGTCAGGGTATTGAAGCGAGAAGAAACAAAGGTCACTTTATCTTCCAGTAAAATATTCAACGCATCCTGGTCGAGATACTGGAAGTTTCGCCCGTGTTCGGACAGTAAAGTAAACGCGCGTTCGCTGATATTGCCAGCGCGCCATTGCGCCACATCAATCAGCATCATGCCGGCGTTAAAATAGCGCTCGCCGCGCAAGCCGGCATTCTTCGCCAGCACCGGCTGCAGCGAGGCAATTTCACCGACCACCAGCGCAACCGCCTCGGGGCCGGTCGGGATCTGCCACAGTTCATTGAGCGGATTAATGCACACCATATCGGCATCAAGATAGAGCAGTTTTTCCGCCTGCGGCAAAATCAGCGGTGCCAGAAAGCGATAGTAGGTCGCACGGGTAAAAAGTTCGGTGACCGGCAGCGTGGCAAACAGCTGGTCCGGCAGATGATGCAGCGTCACGCCGTGACGCGATCCCTGAAACAGCCTGGCGAGCCGGGGGTTATCGGCCGGTGTCAGTTCTGAAGAGATCAGATGGAAATGATACACACGGTCTCCGGCGTGTTTCATAATGGACAGAATCGTGATTAGCGCATGCGCTTTAAACTTTCCGTCAACGCCAAAAACAATATGTTGATCGCTCTGTACCGGAAAAAGTGGTTCGGCGTTTATTTCCTGAAGAACATCATGATTCATTGCGCGCTTCTCTGCTGCGGAGCGCTACACTCCGTAACCACTTAATATGTAGACAATAAAATTGGGTTTACCAAAACGGTGAAAAGATTACCATTTTGGTAAACCCAAAGAAAGCGTAGCACGATAAGCCAGGAGTTTTCGCAGACGAGACATAATCAGCCTCTCCCATCCTGTTTTTACGATGGGAGAAGCACGCTGGAGAATAAAACTACAGCGACGCGCCGCCGCAAATTACCAACTCCTGTCCGGTAATGGCAGCGGCAGCCGGCGACAGCACAAAGCCAGCCAGCGCTGCCACCTCTTCGGGATGGATATAGCGTCCGATAGGCGGCAGTTTCGGCGGCGAGCTGGCGCGGTCCGGCTGCAGCAGCATCGGCGTGGCGGTGGCACCGGGGGCGATCACGTTGACCGTAATGCCCTGCGGAGCCAGTTCGGCGGCCCAGCTGCGCGCCATGCCCACCATCGCCGCCTTGGTGCTGACATACTGGCTGCGATTCGCCGCGCCGCGTGACGTGCGGCTGCCGAGCAGCAGAATACGATCGCCGTGGCCCATCTGCGGCAGCAAGGTGTTGGCCATGATTTGCGCCACCTGCACGTGCAGATACCACAGCCGCGCCCCCTGCTCTTCCTCCAGCTCACCCAGCGGCGCGGCCAGCATCATGCCTGCCGCGTGCACCAGCGCATCCACCTTCGCCAGCCCGGCCAAAGCCCGTTTCAGCTGACTGGCGTCAAACAGGTCGACGCTGACGGAGGTAAACGCCGGATGATCTTTCTCCACCGGCGTACGGCTAAAACCGGTGACCTGCCAGCCCTGCGTCAGCAGCTCATCGGCAATCGCCGCACCAATGCC
>NZ_SDFT01000114.1:0-21689 GCF_004916815.1 Pantoea sp. R102 | reverse complement strand
GCGGCAGCGCGGCGGGCTGCGGCGGCAGCGCTTTGCCGGTGGCCCCGAGCGGCAGCGCCAACTGCTGCTGCCAGCGCAGGCCAAACGTCGCCAGCGCGCGGTCGTGCCACGCCGGGGCGATCAGCGTGATGCCCGCGGGCAGCCCATCGGCGCGGAACGGGCCAGGCAGCGCCAGCGCGCTGAGGTCAGCCAGGTTCGTGAAGTTGGTATAGGTGCCGAACTGCGAGTTGTAGTGCACCGGCTCCTGCTGCATCTCTTCCAGCGTATGGATGGTGGGCGAGGTCGGCACCACCAGTGCATCGAACCGGGCCAGCGTCTGCTGGATCTGGCGCGTCAGTTCGGCACGCAGGTATTCGGCCTGGTACGCCTCGACGGCGCTGTACTGGCGGCCGCTGCTGACGATGCCGTACACCACCGGATCCATCTCTTCCGGGCGGTCAAGCATCTCGCCGACCGCCACGGTGCGCTCGGCGACCCACGGGCCGTAATAGAGCTGCTCTGCCAGCTGATGGAAAGGGGCGAAGTCGATAGGATGCAGCGTCGCACCGCTCGCCGTGAGCTGCTCCAGCGCACTGTGCCACGCCGCTTCCGCCTGCTGGTCACCGTAAAACTGCGGCGCGGCAGGGATCGCCAGCGAGGGTTGCGGCTGGAAACTGGCCGGTGCGCTGCGCGGCGACTGGCGCGCATAGGCATCATCGGCGTCGTAGCCGCCCGCGATGCTGGCGACGCTAAAGGCGTCGGCAACCGTCAGGGCGAACACCGAGATGGTGTCATTGAGACGGCAGGCCGGTACCACGCCGCTGGCCGAGAACCAGCCTTTGGTCGGCTTCAGCCCGACGATATTGTTAAAACCTGCCGGCACGCGGCCGGAGCCGGCGGTATCGGTGCCGAGCGAGAAGCCGACCAGGCCGCGCGCCAGCACGGACGCGGAGCCGGAGCTGGAGCCGCCGCTGACGTAGGCCGGATTAAAGGTGTTGCTCACCGCGCCATACGGCGAGCGGGTGCCAACCAGACCGGTCGCGTACTGGTCGAGGTTGGTTTTACCGATGACGATAGCGCCTGCCGCTTTCAGCCTGGCCACCACGAAGGCATCGGCCGCGGCCTGATAGGTCAGCGCCGGGCAGGCGGCGGTGGTCGGCCAGCCTGCCACGTCGATGTTGTCTTTGACGGCAAACGGCACGCCAAACAGCGGCAGGGCGGCCGGATTGCGCTGATACGCCGCCAGCAGCGGTTCAACCTGCGCCAGCAGTTGGGCCGGCGAAGCGAGGTACAGCCAGGCATTATCCTGGTTATCGAGTGCGTCGAGATGTGCGGCCAGCAGTGCAGGGATCTGCTGTGCATCCTGCTGTGCGCAACGTTGCCAATCCTGAAGCGTAAAACCGAAGGTCGATGCCATGAGTGAATTCCAGCTGGTATACGAGATGGCATTCAACAGAGCAAAGCACGTGCCAGAGTTGTAACTGAATGAAAACGCGTAGCTATTTGATGAGTAATAAGTTTTCCTGATGATTATTTGCACAATTGCGGCGCAGACGCTGAACAATCACGGTGCGCCTGGGTAAATTTTGTGAAGAACGTGGCAAGAGCCGGTTGGCCTGGTTAGCATGAAGGGAGTCCGGCATAAGCTGGAGCGCAGCAATGAGGAGAGCGGAGTGGAGAAGTGGCGTAACTGGATGATAGGGATCTGTCTGGTCAGCACGGCCGGCAGCGTGTGGGCCGATTCGCTGGATCAGCAACGACAGCGCTATGCGCAAATCAAACAGGCCTGGGACAACAAACAGATGGACCAGGTTGAGCAGCTGATGCCAACGCTGCAGGATTATCCGCTCTATCCGTACCTGCAGTACCGCCTGCTGGCGCAGGATCTCGATCAGGAGACCGGGCTGGCGGTGAAAAACTTTATTCAGCAGTATCCGACGCTGCCGCCGGCGCGTTCGCTGCAGACGCGCTTTGTTAACGTGCTGGCGCACCGGCAGGACTGGCCGGGCGTGCTCAGCTTCAGCCCGGATGAGCCAAAGCCGGTGCAGGCGCGCTGTAACTGGTACTACGCCAAATGGGCGACCGGCCAGCAGCAGGCGGCGTTTGACGGGGCCAAAGCCATCTGGCTGCGCGGGACCGCGTTACCGAACGACTGCGACAAACTGTTCTCGGTGTGGCAGGCCTCAGGGCAGCTGTCGCCGATCACCATCCTCGAACGCATCCGCCTGGCGATGAAAGCCGGCAACGACAGCCTGGTTAATTACCTGGCGAAAATGCTGCCGGCGGATTACCAAACCACCGCCAGCGCGCTGATTGCGCTGCAGCAGAATCCCCAGACCGTCACCACCTTTGCCAGCACCCTCGGCCCGACCGATTTTACCCGCATGGCCACCAGCTACGCCTTTGCCCGCGTGGCGCGTCAGGATATGGACAACGCGCGCATGATGATCCCGCAGCTGGTTCAGGCGCAGAAGATGAGTCCGGCGGAAGAGCAGGATCTGAAAGAGACGGTGGTGTGGCGCATGATGGGTGCCGATCTCACCTCGGAGCAGGCGCGCTGGCGCGATGCGGTGGTGATGAACAGCGAATCCACCGCGCTGATTGAGCGGCGCGTGCGGCTGGCGCTGAGTGAAAACGACCGTCGCGGCCTGAACACCTGGATTGCCCGTCTGCCGGTGGAAGCCAAAGAGAAAGATGAGTGGCAATACTGGCAGGCCGATTTACTGATGGCGCAGGGGCGCAAAGAGGAAGCGGAAGAGATTCTGCGTAAGCTGATGCAGCAGCGCGGTTTCTATCCGATGGTGGCGGCACAGCGTCTGGGCGTCGAGTATCCGCTGCAGGTGGATCAGGCCCCGGCGGCGGACAATAGCGTGGTGCAGGGGCCGGAGATGGCGCGCGTGCGCGAGCTGATGTACTGGGGGCTGGATAACCTGGCGCGCAGCGAGTGGGCCAACCTGATCAGCAGCAAAACTCATACCCAGCAGCAGATGCTGGCGCGCTACGCCAATGAACAGGACTGGTGGGATCTCAGCGTGCAGGCCACCATCACCGCGAAAATGTGGGACAGCCTGAAAGAGCGTTTCCCGCTGGCGTGGCGCAATCTGTATCAGCAATACACCAGCGATAAAGGCATCACGCCAAGCTACGCCATGGCGATCTCTCGTCAGGAGAGTGCGTGGAACCCGAAAGCGCGCTCACCGGTTGGCGCCAGTGGCCTGATGCAGGTGATGCCGGGCACCGCCAGCCATACCGTGAAGATGTACAACATTCCGGGTTACGTTAACAGCAGCCAGCTGCTCGATCCGCAGACCAATATTCAGATTGGTACGCAGTATCTGGAGTATGTCTATCAGCAGTTTGGTCAGAACCGCATCTTCTCTTCTGCCGCCTATAATGCCGGCCCGGGGCGGGTGCGCAGCTGGCTGAATACCAGCGGCGGCAAACTGGATGCGGTGGCGTTTATCGAAACCATTCCCTTCTCGGAAACCCGCGGCTACGTGAAAAACGTGCTGGCCTACGATGCCTATTACCGCTACTTCATGGGCAAGCCGGATAAGATTCTCGCCGACGGTGAGTGGAATCGCCGTTACTGACTGTGTTATGCTTCCGTACTCGTTAATGAGTACGGAAGCCTTCATGAGCCAACCCCTTTCCCCGCAGCCGGTTGAAGACAACTGGCTGCGTTTCATCGACCTGATGCACAACGCGTTTTCCGATGACGTAGCGCTGCCCTTGCTGCAGCTGATGATGACGCCGGATGAGCGCGAAGCCTTAGGCACGCGCCTGCGCATTATCGAAGCGTTGATCAACGGTGATATCAGTCAGCGCGAGCTGAAAAACGAATTGGGCGTCGGGATTGCCACCATCACCCGCGGATCCAATAGTCTGAAAGAGGCGCCGCCCGAGCTGAAACGCTGGCTGGAAGCGCGCCTCGGGCGCAGCTGATTACTGCTGATACAGCGGGTGAGTGAATGGACAGAGCGCCAGAATCAGGGCCTGATGATAGACACTGGAGCGGCTCAGCAGACCGTGGGTGAAGGCGCCAATCGCACCGCCCTTGTGTTTGATATTCTCCACGCCGGTTAAGCGCGCCATTTCGTCACCGAGCTCATGCCCGGCAGCCAGACCGGCCATCACCACCGGCGGCAGCGTAAAGCTGGCAGAGCGGGATTCACCGCGCTGCTGCGCATTCTCCACCACCATCCAGGCAAAGGCGCAGTCGCCTTCGATGCCGGCTTCAATCGCCACCCAGTAATCCGCCTGTGGCCGCACATGACGCGCGTTCGCCACGCGCTGGCGTGCGCCAGTTCGCGTTTCGGCATCGCTTAAGGGCTGCGCGGCGACGCCGCTCTCGACCTCGACCCCTTCAATATGGCAGGATCCTTCGCCGAAAACGTCGTTGAACGCCTGAGCAATTGCGCGGATTTTTGCCGGATTGATGGTGGCTGCGACAACATGGTACATAATTACCTGAACCCTCAAGACAAATTTGTCGCAGTATAACGGAAATTAAGCATGTTACAGGTCTATCTTGTTCGTCACGGTGAAACGGTTTGGAATGCGGCCCGACGCATTCAGGGGCAGTCCGACAGTCCGCTGACGGATAAAGGTGAGCAGCAGGCGCATCAGGTGGGCGAGCGCGTGAAATCGCTGGGCATTACTCACGTGATTGCCAGCGATTTAGGACGTACCCGGCGCACCGCGGAGATTATCGCTGATGCCTGCGGTTGTAAGGTGACGCTCGATGCCCGCCTGCGCGAGCTCAATATGGGCTGTCTGGAGCAGCGTCCGCTCGACGGCCTGACGGCGGAAGAGGAGAGCTGGCGTAAAGCGCTGGTGGATGGCACCGAAGGCGGCCGGATTCCGGGCGGCGAGTCGATGGAGGAGATGGCGACGCGCATGCATGACGCGCTCAATGCCTGTCTCGATCTGCCGGCGGGTAGCCGCCCGCTGCTGGTGAGCCACGGCATGGCGCTGGGTGTGCTGGTGAGTACCATTCTGGGGCTGCCGGCCCATGCGGAGCGCCGTTTGCGTCTGCGTAACTGCTCGATTTCGCGCGTCGATCATCAGCAAAGCGCCTGGCTCGCCGCCGGCTGGGTGGTGGAGACGGCAGGCGATGTGTCGCATCTGGATGCCCCGGCGCTGGATGAGCTGCAGCGTTAATCGCGGTAGCGCATGGCGCAGAATGACTGCGTATCGGTGCGTATCAATGATCGCGTATCGGTGCGCATGAATGCGCACCCTACGAGGGCATAGGCAATGCGCATCGGCGCAAACGTTAGGGCTTGTGGCTGCGGTTGAATCGGTGCGTATGAATGCGCACCCTACGGGAGCACGGTCAATATGCATCGGCGACAAACGGTGATGCTTCTGTAGGGTCGCCATTCATGGCGACCATCGGCACCGCCCGTTACTGCTGCGGACGAATCGGAATCAGATATTCGCAGCGAATCTCCATTGGCGGCTCGCTGCGCTTCTTGCCACCGTGCGTATAGAAGCGCTCAATATCCTGGCCCTGACGGCGCACCAGGCCGAGGGTCGGCATACAGGTGCCGTACAGCAGCAGAATAAACTCCTGCAGTGCGGTGCGCGGTCCCTGATAGCTGAACTGCACATAATCCCCGGCTTCCAGAATCACGCTCTGGTTTGACTGCATGCTCAGCGCCTGCTGGTCGGCCGGCACCGCCGTGGTGTACAGAATCTCCTGCTCATCATCCTTCTCATGGCTGGCGCGTACCTGATGCAGGCCGTACAGCACCGGCGGCACAGTATCGGTCTCCAGCAGGAACTGTTTCCAGAAGTGGATGCGCATCTCGTCGCGGTAGCTGGAGATCTGCTCCAGCGTACAGGTATAGCTTTGCGTTTGCCCCACCAGCACCGTTTCCGGCAGCGTGACAAACTGCGCCTGCGGCATCGGGTAATCATCGAGGCGAATCGGCGGGCGAATGCCGTACGAGTTCCACTCTGATGAGCGGCGATACCACGCAGGTGTCTGATTGAACTGCTTTTTAAACGCGCGGGTAAAGGTTTGCTGCGAATCGAAGCGATACTGCAGCGCAATGTCGAGGATCGGCCGGCTGGTGAGACGCAGCGCGACGGCGGCCTTGGACAGCCGGCGGGCGCGGATATACGCGCCGATGGCGTGGCCAGTAACTTCCTTGAACATTCGCTGCAGGTGCCACTTGGAATAGCCCGCTTTTAGCGCAACGTTATCGAGCGAAAGGGGTTGATCCAGATGGCTTTCCAGCCAGACAAGCAAATCGCGAATGATACCGGCTTGGTCCATAAAACATCCTCATAACTCTCTGGTGGCGCAACGATGAAGTCACCGAATAGTAGCACGAATTGCACAACGGCGCGGGGGTGGTTTGCCAGTTAACTGTGCTACATCAATGCGGGTTGAAACCCGTTAGATTTGGTTCTCGGTTCGATTAACAGTACATTACATTCACATCTATTCCGTTTGCAATGGTAACTCAATGACAATAGCTCGCAATCTTATAGTCACGCTGGCAACATTTATGTTGAGTCAGAGCGTGCTGGCCGAGGAGATCGGCTCCGTTGACACCGTATTCAAGATGTTTGGCCCCGATCATAAGATCGTGGTGGAAGCCTTCGACGACCCCGACGTTAAAAATGTAACCTGTTATATCAGCCGGGCGAAAACCGGCGGTATTAAGGGCGGACTGGGTCTGGCGGAAGATACTTCCGACGCGGCCATCTCCTGTCAGCAGGTGGGACCGATAGAGCTTAGCGATAAAATCGCGCAGGGCAAGGCGCAGGGTGAAGTGGTGTTCCGCAAACGCACTTCACTGGTGTTTAAAAAGCTGCAGGTAGTGCGCTTCTTTGACCAGAAACGTCATGCGCTGGTGTACCTGAGCTATTCGGATAAAGTGGTCGATGGCTCACCGAAAAATGCGCTGAGCGCGGTGCCGATTATGCCGTGGCACTGAGCCGATAAAAAAACGCCCTGACGGGCGTTTTTTTGTTTCGCGACGGACGCTTAATCCTGCAGCTCGCCGCAGAAGCGGTAGCCTTCGCCGTGGATAGTGGCGATGATTTCCGGCGTATCCGGCGTCGACTCAAAGTGTTTGCGGATGCGGCGAATGGTGACATCCACCGTGCGGTCATGCGGCTTCAGCTCGCGACCGGTCATCTTCTTCAGCAGGTCAGCTCGCGTCTGGATTTTGCCTGGGTTTTCACAGAAGTGCAGCATGGCGCGGAACTCACTGCGCGGCAGCTTGTACTGATCGCCGTTCGGGCTGATCAGCGAGCGGCTGTTAATATCCAGTTCCCAGCCGTTGAAGCGATAGCTCTCGACCTGACGGCGCTCTTCACTCGGCATCGCCAGATTCATGGTACGCGACAGCAGGTTGCGCGCACGAATCGTCAGCTCACGCGGATTGAACGGCTTGGTGATGTAGTCGTCGGCACCGATCTCCAGACCGAGGATTTTATCCACTTCGTTATCACGGCCAGTGAGGAACATCAGGGCGACGTTAGCCTGTTCGCGCAGTTCACGCGCCAGCAGTAAACCGTTTTTGCCCGGCAGGTTGATATCCATAATCACCAGATTGACGTCGTTATCGGTCAAAACCTGATGCATCTCGGCGCCGTCGGTGGCTTCATAGACCACGTAACCTTCGGCCTCAAAAATACTTTTGAGGGTGTTACGCGTGACCAGTTCGTCTTCAACGATAAGAATGTGCGGGGTCTGCATGTTTCGCTACCTAAAATTTGCCAACAAATCGAAAACAGGGCGTACGGCGGTTGCCATAACTGTTCCACTGAACAGTGGGCCGTTCGCAACCGGTGTACGAAATGATCTTCGGAATACACCATCCATCTACGTCAACTTCAGTGTTAGCTCAGCCAGTCAGGATGAATATTTGCGTGCCCCGTGGGTATCGGACTGGCGCTTATCCTAACCGTATTAACAGCAACCTAACAGCACCAACAACAACCGATAAGCATAAAAACAACGCTTCGTTGACTTATATCAAATGCAAGTGTAGCACGTTAACACTTTTATGAAAAACTTCTACTGGAATGCCAGCTTAGCTCACAAAAAGCAGCATTTTCGCTACATTTCAGCTGCATCAGCGCAAAAGTAAAACCTGCAGGTAATAACTTTTTAATTGCATGAAAAATAATGTTTTAATATGGGTTTAGCGCATAAATTTTGCTTATTACGCATAATTACGCCTGCCCGGCATTTTTGCCCTGTTTTAACATCCTTAACATCTTATTTTCTCAGGCCCGTGCGGTTGGTATTTTGTCGCCTGCATGCCAACATAGGTCGGGTTATTAACCGTTCGATGGAAAAATCATGCATTTCCCCCTGATCCTTGTCTCACCCGCTCGCCCGGAGAATATCGGCGCGGCCGCCCGCGCCATGAAAACCATGGGATTTAGCGAGTTGCGTATTGTCGCCAGTGACGCCTGGCAGGATCCGGCCGCGCGGCGTGTGGCCCACGGCGCCGGTGAGATTCTTGACCACGTGAAAACCTATGACACGCTGAGCGCCGCGCTGGCGGATGTCGATTTTTCCGTGGCCACGACCGCCCGCAGCCGGGCGAAGTTTCGCTATTACGCCACGCCGGCGCAGGTCGAAACCATCCTGCAGGAGAAACGTCAGTGGCTGAATCGCATCGCGCTGGTGTTTGGCCGTGAAGACAGCGGGCTGACTAATGAGGAGCTGGAACAGGTCGATCTGCTGACCGGCATTCCGATGGCGCAGGACTATCCTTCACTGAATCTCGGCCAGGCGGTGATGGTGTACTGCTATCAGCTGTCGGCGCTGCATCAGGTGGCAGCCGCGCCGGTTGAGGCGGCTAACGCGCAGCAGCTGCAGGCGCTGCGTCAGCGTTTTCATCAGCTGCTGGTGACGCTGGAGGTCAGCAATGATGCCAAGCTGGCGGACTGGATCGATCAGCGCATCGGTCTGCTGGAGCAGCGCGACAGCGCCATGCTGCACCGTTTGCTGCACGACGTAGAAAAAAAACTTATAGATAATTGCTCGGGAAAACCGGCTCCGGACAGTGAGTGATCGGGCGTCTGTGACGCTGCCTGAACGATCGCAATCCGTTTCGGCGTCTGCGGCGCAGCACTGCGCAGCAGCACCATTCGGGTGCAAAGACAAATTCGTTGACTTAACGTGCGCTTTGCTTTACTTCTGGAAGGCAGACGGACAAGACAAAGACAGACAGAAAAAATCTCAATGCGTAACCACAGCCTGAACACCACCATTATTATTACCACCACCATTACCACAGGTAACGGTGCGGGCTGACGCATACAGGAAAAACAAAAGAAAGAAGCCCGCACCTCAACAGTGCGGGCTTTTTTTTCGGCAAAAATTCAGGAGAGCTTCAATCATGCGAGTGCTGAAATTCGGCGGAACCTCGGTAGCCAATGCGGAACGTTTTCTCCGCGTGGCAGATATTCTGGAAAGCAATGCGCAACAGGGACAGGTTGCCACCGTGCTCTCTGCGCCAGCGAAAATCACCAATCATCTGGTAGCGATGATTGAGAAAACCATCAGCGGCCAGGATGCGCTGCCGAATATCAGCGATGCCGAACGCATTTTTGCCGAACTGCTGCAGGGGCTGGCCGACGCTCAGCCTGGTTTCGATTACGATGGCCTGAAAACCCGCGTTGAGCTGGAGTTTGCCCAGCTGAAACAGGTGCTGCACGGCATCAGCCTGCTGGGCCAGTGCCCGGATGCCGTGAATGCCGCCATTATCTGTCGTGGTGAGAAGTTGTCGATTGCCATCATGGAAGCGCTGCTGCAGGCGCGCGGCCACAAAGTGACGGTGATCGATCCGGTCGAGAAACTGCTGGCGGTAGGCCACTATCTTGAATCGACTGTGGATATCGCCGAATCCACCCGGCGTATCGCGGCCAGCCAGATCCCGACCGATCACATGATCCTGATGGCGGGCTTCACCGCCGGCAATGAGAAGGGCGAGCTGGTGGTGCTGGGGCGCAACGGCTCCGACTACTCGGCGGCGGTGCTGGCAGCGTGTCTGCGCGCGGACTGCTGTGAAATCTGGACCGATGTCGATGGCGTTTACACCTGCGATCCGCGTCAGGTGCCGGATGCGCGTCTGCTGAAGTCGATGTCCTATCAGGAGGCGATGGAGCTCTCCTACTTTGGCGCCAAAGTGCTGCACCCGCGCACCATCGCGCCGATTGCTCAGTTCCAGATTCCGTGCTTAATCAAAAATACCGCCAATCCTCAGGCGCCGGGCACTCTGATTGGCGGCGAAGGCGAAGTGGATGAAAATCCGGTAAAAGGCATCACCAATCTGAATAACATGGCGATGTTTAACGTCTCCGGTCCGGGCATGAAAGGGATGGTGGGCATGGCGGCGCGCGTGTTTGCCGCGATGTCGCGCACCGGCATTTCCGTGGTGCTGATTACTCAATCCTCCTCCGAATACAGCATCAGCTTCTGCGTGCCGCAGAGCGAGCAGGCGCGCGCACGTCGCGTACTGGAAGAGGAATTCTACCTCGAACTGAAAGATGGCCTGCTCGATCCGCTCGACGTGCTGGAGCAGCTGGCGGTGATTTCGGTGGTGGGCGACGGCATGCGCACGCTGCGCGGCATCTCCGCTAAATTCTTCTCGGCGCTGGCACGCGCCAACATCAATATCGTGGCGATTGCCCAGGGCTCCTCTGAGCGCTCCATTTCGGTCGTAGTCAGCAACGATGACGTCACCACCGGCGTGCGCGTGGTGCATCAGATGCTGTTCGCCACCGATCAGGTGATCGAAGTGTTTGTGGTGGGCGTCGGCGGCGTCGGCGGCGCGCTGCTTGAGCAGCTGCACCGTCAGCAGGCGTGGCTAAAGGGCAAGCATATCGATCTGCGCGTGTGCGGCATCGCCAATTCGCATGCGCTGCTGACCAACGTGCACGGCATCGACCTCAGCAACTGGAAGGCGGCGCTGGCGGAAGCCAAAGAGCCGTTTAACCTCGGCCGGCTGATTCGTCTGGTGAAAGAGTACCATCTGCTCAACCCGGTAATTGTCGACTGTACCTCCAGCCAGGCGGTGGCCGATCAATACGCAGACTTCCTCGCCGAAGGTTTCCACGTGGTCACGCCGAATAAGAAGGCCAACACCTCGTCGTGGAATTACTACCAGCAGATGCGTGCGGCGGCGGCGAAATCGCGCCGTAAGTTCCTTTACGACACCAACGTCGGTGCCGGTCTGCCGGTGATTGAAAACCTGCAGAACCTGCTGAACGCCGGCGATGAGCTGATCAAATTCTCCGGCATCCTGTCGGGCTCGCTGTCGTTTATCTTCGGCAAGCTGGATGAGGGCGTGACGCTGTCCGAAGCTACCCGCATGGCGCGCGAGCTGGGCTTTACCGAGCCGGATCCGCGTGACGACCTGTCCGGTACTGACGTGGCGCGTAAGCTGCTGATTCTGGCGCGTGAGGCGGGTCATCAGCTGGAGCTGAGCGACATCGACATCGAACCGCTGCTGCCCGCCAGCCTGACGGAGATCGCCGACGTCGATCAGTTTATGGCGCGGCTGCCGGAGCTGGACAACGCCTTTGCCGCGCGCGTTGCCAAAGCGCGTGATGAGGGTAAAGTGTTACGCTTCGTCGGCGCGATTGAAGAGGGCGGCGCCTGCAAAGTTAAAATCGATGCGGTGGACGGCAACGATCCGCTGTACAAAGTGAAGAACGGCGAGAACGCCCTGGCGTTTTACAGCCGCTATTATCAGCCGATCCCGCTGGTTCTGCGCGGATATGGCGCGGGGAATGATGTCACCGCGGCGGGTGTGTTTGCCGATTTGCTGCGCACGCTGACGTGGAAGTTGGGAGTTTAATGATGGTAAAAATTTATGCACCGGCCTCGATAGGTAACGTCAGCGTCGGCTTTGATGTGCTGGGCGCGGCGGTTTCGCCGGTGGATGGCTCGCTGCTGGGCGACTGCGTGTCGGTCGAAGCGGCAGACCAGTTTAGCCTGCAGAATAAAGGGCGCTTTGTCAGTAAACTGCCCGCCGATCCGCAGGACAACATTGTTTATCAATGCTGGCAGCGTTTCTGCCAGGCGATTGGTAAAGACGTTCCGGTGGCGATGACGCTGGAGAAAAACATGCCGATTGGCTCAGGCCTCGGTTCCAGCGCCTGCTCGGTGGTGGCCGGCCTGATGGCGATGAATGAGTTCTGCGGCCAGCCGCTTAACGACACCGAGCTGCTGGCACTGATGGGCGAGCTGGAAGGGCGCATCTCCGGCAGCGTGCACTATGACAACGTCGCGCCGTGCTTCCTCGGCGGCGTACAGCTGATGATTGAAGAGAACGGGATCATCAGCCAGGAGGTGCCGTGCTTTGATGACTGGCTGTGGGTAATGGCTTATCCGGGCATCAAAGTCTCCACGGCGGAAGCACGCGCCATCCTGCCGGCGCAGTATCGCAAGCAGGATGCCATCAAACATGGTCGTCTGCTGGCCGGCTTTATTCACGCCTGCCACACCCGTCAGCCGCTGCTGGCGGCTAAACTGATGCAGGATGTCATCGCCGAGCCGTATCGCACCAAACTGCTGCCGGGCTTTGCGGAGGCGCGTCAGGCGGCCAGCGACATTGGCGCGCTGGCCTGCGGTATTTCGGGCTCTGGCCCGACACTTTTCGCCGTTTGCAACGAGATGGCAACGGCACAGCGGATGGCGGACTGGCTGAGCCAGCACTATCTGCAGAATGAGGAAGGCTTCGTCCATATCTGCCGTCTTGATACGGCTGGCGCACGTAAACTGGGATAACGCATGAAACTCTACAACCTTAAGGATCATAACGAGCAGGTTAGCTTCGCGCAGGCCGTGAAACAGGGCCTCGGCTCGCAGCAGGGGCTGTTTTTCCCGCTGGAACTGCCGGAATTCGAGCTGACCGACATTGATGCGATGCTGGAGATGGATTTCGTCAGCCGCAGCAGCAAGATTCTCTCTGCTTACATCGGCGATGAAATTGCCGCGCACCAGCTGGCCGAGCGCGTGAAGAACGCCTTTGCCTTCCCGGCACCGGTGAGCCAGGTGAGCGACGATGTGGCCTGCCTGGAACTGTTCCACGGTCCGACACTGGCGTTTAAAGATTTCGGCGGGCGCTTTATGGCGCAGATGCTGTCGTACGTGTCTGGCGCGGATGAGCAGATCACCATTCTGACCGCGACCTCCGGCGATACCGGCGCAGCGGTGGCGCACGCGTTCTACGGCATGGAAAACGTGCGCGTGGTCATCCTGTATCCGCAGGGCAAAATCAGCCCGCTGCAGGAGAAGCTGTTCTGTACGCTGGGCGGCAACATCGAAACCATCGCTATCGACGGCGACTTCGATGCCTGTCAGGCGCTGGTGAAGCAGGCGTTTGATGACGAAGAGCTGAAGAAAGCCATCGGCCTGAATTCCGCAAACTCCATCAACATCAGCCGTCTGCTGGCACAGATTTGCTATTACTTCGAAGCGGTGGCGCAGCTGCCGCAGGAGAAACGCAATCAGCTGGTGGTGTCGGTGCCGAGCGGCAACTTCGGCGATCTCACGGCCGGTCTGCTGGCGAAATCGCTCGGTCTGCCGATCAAGCGCTTTATCGCCGCGACCAATGCTAACGATACCGTGCCGCGCTTCCTCGCCGACGGTCAGTGGCAGCCGAACGCGACCGTGGCAACGCTGTCGAACGCGATGGATGTCAGCCAGCCTAACAACTGGCCGCGCGTGGAAGAGCTGTTCCGCCGCAAAACCTGGCGCCTGACCGATCTGGCTTACGGCGCGGTGTCGGATGAGACCACCAAAGCCACCATGCGCGAGCTGGCAGAGCTGGGTTACCTGTCAGAACCGCACGCGGCGATTGCCTATCGTCTGCTGCGCGATCAGCTGCAGGAAGGGGAGTTTGGCCTGTTCCTCGGCACTGCGCATCCGGCGAAGTTTAAGGAGAGCGTGGAAGAGATTCTCGGCCAGCCGCTGCCGCTGCCGGAAGCGCTGGCCGCGCGCGCCGATTTGCCGCTGCTGTCGCATGCCATGAAGGCGGATTTCGCCGCGCTGCGGGCGTTTTTGCTGAAGTAAATACCCAACGGGCCGGTCACATCGGCCCGTTATGCATTTTTCTGGCGGCGCGATTTAACGCGCGGGTTTTTAACAGACGCGCAATGATTTGCGCCGCTACGATTCAGGTGAAGCTGGCGTTATTGCTCGCGGCGCTTAAATACCAGCTCGTTACCCTTACTCTCCGCCGCATCAAAGAAATAACCGTCAACATCAAACTTCTTCAGCTGCGTTGGTTTCGTCAGGCGCTTCTCAATCACGTAACGGCTCATCAGCCCGCGCGCCTTTTTGGCGTAGAAACTGATCACCTTGAACTTACCGTTTTTCTCATCAAGGAACACCGGCTTAACCAGCTCGGCATTCAGCTGCTTCGGCTTGATGGCTTTGAAATACTCATCGGAGGCGAGGTTGATCAGCACGTCATCGCCCTGTTCCGCCAGCGCGTCGTTGAGCTTTTGCGTCAGCAGGTCGCCCCAGAAGCTGTAGAGATCTTTGCCGGCCGGATTCGCCAGTTTGATGCCCATCTCTAAACGGTACGGCTGCATCAAATCCAGCGGGCGCAGCAGGCCGTACAGCCCCGAAAGCATGCGCAGGTGTTTTTGGGCAAAATCAAAGTCGGCTTCGCTGAAGGTCTCGGCCTGCAAACCGGTATAAACATCACCTTTGAAGGCCAGAATTGCCTGCCGCGCATTATCGGGTGAGAAGGGCGGCTGCCACTGGCTGAAACGGTCGGCGTTGAGGTGCGCCAGTTTGTCGCTGATGCCCATCAGCGAAGCGATTTGCGCCGGGGAAAGATCGCGCGCCACGTCAATCAGCTGCTGTGATTTTTCTAACAGCGCCGGTTGGGTAAACCGTGACGTTGCCAGCGGGCTTTCATAATCCAGTGTCTTGGCTGGCGAGATAACCATCAGCATTGTGTCTGTCCTCTTTGACCCGCTGTTTTCAGGGGATGGATGGGAAAAATGTCGCGACGAGTGTAGCAAAAAAGCTGCACGGATCGGCAAATCGCTCCCATTTGTTAGCGCTATCGTAAAGGGCACGCGGCGATGTTGCGCCGCTTAGCCTGCGTGATATTATCGCAACAGCCTTTTACACCCTGACAGTCAACTTAAGAGAAAAGAGAACCATGACGGACAAACTTACTTCCTTGCGTCAGCTGACTACTGTGGTCGCCGACACCGGTGATATCGCGGCAATGAAACTCTACCAACCGCAGGATGCCACCACTAACCCTTCTTTGATCCTCAACGCTGCGCAAATCCCTGAATACCGCAAACTGATTGACGAAGCCATTAGCTGGGCACGTCAGCAGAGCAGCAACAAAGAAGAGCAGCTGGCGCTGGTTTCTGACAAGCTGGCCGTCAACATTGGTCTGGAAATTCTCAAACTGATCCCGGGACGTATCTCTACTGAAGTTGACGCGCGTCTCTCTTACGACACCGAAGCGAGCATCGCGAAAGCACGCAGCCTGATCAAGCTGTACAACGATGCCGGCATCAGCAACGATCGTATTCTGATCAAACTGGCCTCAACCTGGCAGGGCATCCGCGCGGCGGAGCAGCTGGAGAAAGAAGGCATCAACTGTAACCTGACGCTGCTGTTCTCCTTCGCCCAGGCGCGTGCCTGTGCCGAAGCGGGCGTGTTCCTGATTTCGCCATTTGTTGGCCGTATCCTCGACTGGTACAAGCAGAACACCGACAAGAAAGAGTACGCAGCGCATGAAGATCCAGGCGTGGTATCCGTGTCTGAAATCTACAACTACTACAAGCAGCACGGCTATGAAACCGTGGTGATGGGCGCCAGCTTCCGTAACGTCGGCGAAATCATTGAGCTGGCCGGTTGCGACCGCCTGACTATCTCCCCAGGCCTGCTGAAAGAGCTGGCCGAGAGCGAAGGCAGCGTAGAGCGTAAACTGAGCTACAGCGGCGAAGTGAAAGCGCGTCCGGCTAAAATGACCGAAGCGGAATTCCTGTGGCAGCACAACCAGGATCCAATGGCGGTGACCAAACTGGCCGAAGGTATCCGCAACTTTGCCATCGACCAGGGCAAACTTGAGAAGATGATCGCCGAACTGCTGTAAGGTGATGTGCCGTGGCGGCTGCCGGTCGCCACGGTTTTCGCGTTTCCCTCGCTGATGCTTTGTATTATCCTTTCTGCCATTCCCCTTTTTCTCACCGCCCCGCGGTCAACACAGCGATAACTCTATGGATACTTTACGTATTGGCTTAATTTCCGTGTCCGATCGGGCCGCTAACGGCATCTATCAGGATCAGGGCATTCCGGCGCTGGAAAGCTGGCTTAGCGCTGCGCTGGCGACACCGTTTGAGATTGACACCCGCCTGGTTCCGGATGAACAGCCGATGATTGAGCAGGCGATTTGCGAGCTGGTCGACGAACGTTTTTGCCACCTGGTGCTGACCACTGGCGGTACCGGTCCGGCCCGGCGCGACGTCACGCCGGATGCGACTCTGGCGGTAGCCGACCGCGAGATGCCCGGCTTTGGCGAGCAGATGCGGCAGATCAGCCTGCAGTTTGTGCCGACCGCGATTCTGTCACGCCAGGTGGGCGTGATCCGCAAGCAGTCGCTGATCCTCAATCTGCCAGGACAGCCAAAATCGATTAAAGAGACGCTGGAAGGGTTGAAAGCGGATGATGGCACGGTGAAAGTGCCAGGTATCTTCGCGGCTGTACCCTATTGTTTACAGCTGCTGGAAGGGCCTTACGTCGAAACCCACCCGGAAGTAGTAGCAGCTTTTCGCCCGAAAAGCGCACGGCGTGAGACAAACGTCTGAAAATTGCCGTTTTCAGGCATAAAATGCAGAGTGACTGGTGTGGCAAAATATTGACGGTATAGTAACTGAAGCTTTACAACTATACTGACATGGCCTCTGGATACCGCACTCTTATGGATTCGCTGACAACGCGTCAACTCAACCGCCAGGACTACAAAACCCTGGCGCTGGCTGCCCTGGGCGGGGCGCTGGAATTCTACGATTTTATCATCTTCGTCTTCTTCGCTGCGGTGATTGGCGAGCTGTTCTTTCCGCCAGACATCCCGGAATGGCTGCGTCAGGTGCAGACGTTTGCCATCTTCGCCGCCGGTTATCTGGCGCGCCCGCTGGGCGGCATCATCATGGCGCACTTTGGCGACAAAGTCGGGCGTAAGAAGATGTTCAGCCTGAGCATTCTGCTGATGGCGTTGCCGACGCTGGCGATGGGCGCGCTGCCCACCTTCGCCAGCATTGGCATTGCCGCACCGTTACTGATGCTGCTGATGCGCGTATTGCAGGGCGCGGCCATAGGCGGTGAGGTGCCGGGCGCGTGGGTGTTTGTTGCGGAGCATGTGCCGGAGAAGCGCATCGGCTTTGCCTGCGGCACGCTGACTGCAGGCTTAACCGCCGGCATTCTGCTCGGTTCGCTGGTGGCGACGGTGCTGAATACTTCGCTCTCGCCGGCGGCGATACGCGATCACGGCTGGCGCATTCCTTTCTTCCTCGGCGGCCTGTTTGGCCTGCTGGCGATGTATCTGCGTCGCTGGCTGCATGAAACCCCGGTATTTCGTCAGATGCAGCAGCGCAAAGCGCTGGCGGAAAAGCTGCCGCTACAGACCATCCTCGCCAGCCATAAGCGCGGCATTGCGGTGTCGATGCTGCTTACCTGGCTATTATCAGCCTGTATTGTGGTGGTGATTCTGATGGCGCCGACGCTGATGCAGAAGCAGCATGGCGTGCCGGCGGCGCTCAGTCTGCAGGCCAACAGTTTCGCGACCGTGATGCTGTTGATCGGCTGCGTGCTGGCGGGCTGGATTGTCGATCGCTACGGTGCGGCGCGTACCTTACTGATTGGTTCGCTGCTGCTGGCGCTGTGCAGCTGGAGCTTTTTCCAGCAGCTTGGCGGCACGCCGCAGATGCTGTTCATCTGGTACGGTCTGGCGGGACTGAGCGTGGGCGTGGTCGGCGTGGTGCCGTTTGTTATGGTGCGGGCGTTTCCGGCGGCGGTGCGCTTCACCGGCATTTCCTTCTCCTACAACGTGTCGTATGCCATCTTTGGCGGTCTGACGCCGATCAGTGTGACGCTGATGATGTCGCTGACGCCGATGGCGCCGGCCTGGTACGTGCTGGCGCTGGCGCTGATCGGCATGCTGGTGGCGCTGTGGTTATGGCATGACAGCCGCCAGGCTAATGCGCAGCTGGATGTCTCGCTGCATTCATCGTAATGACAGCGCGCGGAGCAGCATGGCGGCTCCGCGCGCCGTTGATTACTCGCCAATCGGCAACACGCTGCGCTCAAACTTCTCGTTCAGCACTTCGCCCATCGCCAGATAAAAGGCGCTGGCACCACAGACGATGCCCACCCAGCCGGCGATGCGCAGCAGCGCCGCGTGATCCAGCAGATGACCGATAGCCAGCAGCGCAAACAGCAGCGTCAGGCTGGCAAACACAAACTGCAGCATTTTTGCGGCCCGCAGCGTGCCAAAGAACAGAAACAGCGTGAAGATACCCCACAGCGCCAGATAAGCGCCGAGGAAATGGCCATCGGCGGCCGCGGCCAGTCCCATTTTTGGCAGCAGCAAAATCGCCACCAGCGTCAGCCAGAAGCTGCCGTACGAGGTAAAGGCGGTCAGGCCGAAGGTGTTGCCTTTTTTATACTCCAGCAGCCCGGCAAGGATTTGCGCGATGCCGCCGTAAAAGAGGCCCATCGCCAGGATAATCACATCCATTTCAAACAGACCGGTGTTGTGTAAGTTGAGCAGGATGGTGGTCATACCAAAACCCATCAGGCCCAGTGGGGCGGGATTCGCCAGCGTGGTGTTGCCCATAATTCCTCAGCAGCAGCGTTATTGTTTATTGGTTTAACGCCCGCGCCAACAGCGGTGGGGCGCGGGGCGCTGCATCATAATCAGGTGGCTTTTGCCGCACTTTGATCTCACGCGGTAAGAGAATCTAAATTTTTTTTAGTTTTAACCCTTGATGCGCTTCGAAGCGGCCCCATCTAGTTGTCATCAAGCATTGTGAGGCAGCAAAAAAATCTGCCGCAGCAGTTGAAAGTGGTCAGCGTGACCGCATCTCTGCTTCACAACCCAATTTGGCAAAGAATTTAAGTGGGAGACGTTTAGATGGGTAAGATTATTGGTATTGACCTGGGTACAACCAACTCATGTGTGGCGATTATGGACGGTGGCAAAGCACGCGTGCTTGAAAACGCCGAAGGCGATCGCACCACACCGTCAATCATTGCATATACCGGGGATGGCGAAACTCTGGTCGGTCAACCGGCTAAACGTCAGGCGGTGACCAATCCGCAGAACACCCTGTTTGCAATCAAACGCCTGATCGGCCGTCGTTTCCAGGACGAAGAAGTGCAGCGTGATATCAAAATCATGCCGTACAAAATCATCGGTTCTGACAACGGTGACGCATGGCTGGACGTGAAAGGCCAGAAAATGGCACCGCCGCAGATCTCTGCAGAAGTGCTGAAAAAAATGAAGAAAACCGCGGAAGATTTCCTCGGTGAGCCGGTAACCGAAGCGGTTATTACCGTTCCAGCTTACTTCAACGATGCGCAGCGTCAGGCGACCAAAGACGCCGGCCGTATCGCGGGTCTGGACGTAAAACGTATCATCAACGAACCGACCGCAGCGGCACTGGCGTACGGCCTGGATAAAGGTCAGGGTAACCGCACCATCGCGGTATATGACCTGGGTGGCGGTACCTTCGATATCTCTATCATTGAGATCGACGAAGTCGACGGCGAGAAAACCTTTGAAGTACTGGCGACCAACGGTGATACCCACCTGGGTGGTGAAGACTTCGACAGCCGTCTGATCAACTACCTGGTTGCCGAATTCAAGAAAGATCAGGGCATCGATCTGCACAACGATCCGCTGGCGATGCAGCGCCTGAAAGAAGCGGCAGAGAAAGCGAAAATCGAGCTCTCTTCTGCGCAGCAGACCGACGTTAACCTGCCGTACATCACGGCGGATGCGACTGGTCCTAAGCACCTGAACATTAAAGTGACCCGCGCGAAGCTGGAATCACTGGTGGAAGATCTGGTTACCCGTTCGATTGAGCCGCTGAAAGTGGCGCTTAACGACGCTGGCCTGTCGGTTTCTGACATCAACGACGTGATCCTGGTCGGTGGTCAGACGCGTATGCCAATGGTGCAGGCGAAAGTGGCGGAGTTCTTCGGTAAAGAGCCACGTAAAGACGTGAACCCGGACGAAGCGGTCGCTGTGGGTGCTGCGGTACAGGGCGGCGTGCTGGCTGGTGAAGTAAAAGACGTTCTGCTGCTGGACGTGACCCCGCTGTCGCTGGGTATCGAAACCATGGGTGGCGTGATGACGTCGCTGATCAGCAAGAACACCACGATCCCAACCAAGCACAGCCAGGTGTTCTCGACTGCTGAAGACAACCAGTCTGCCGTGACCATTCACGTGCTGCAGGGTGAGCGTAAGCGTTCGGCGGATAACAAATCGCTGGGCCAGTTCAACCTCGACGGTATTCAGCCTGCGCCGCGCGGTATGCCACAGATCGAAGTGACCTTCGACATCGATGCTGACGGTATTCTGCACGTGTCTGCGAAGGACAAAAACAGCGGGAAAGAGCAGAAGATCACCATCAAAGCTTCTTCTGGCCTGAACGAGGAAGAGATCGAAAAAATGGTTCGTGACGCGGAAGCTAACGCCGAGTCAGACCGTAAATTCGAAGAGCTGGTGCAGACGCGTAACCAGGGCGACCAGATTGCGCACAGCACGCGTAAGCAGCTGGACGAAGCCGGTGACAAACTGTCAGCGGAAGACAAAGCACCGATCGAGTCTGCCCTGAACGAGCTGAACACCGCGCTGAAAGGCGAAGATAAAGCAGAAATCGAAGCCAAAATGCAGGCGCTGATGGAAGTGTCCAGCAAGCTGATGGAACTGGCGCAGCAGCAGGCTCAGGCCGGCGCAGCGGATGCCGGCGACGCTTCGGCGAAGAAAGATGACGACGTTGTCGACGCTGAATTCGAAGAAGTGAAAGATAAAAAATAATTGCCCCTGACCGGGCGCGACGGCTGGCCTGACAGCCGTTGAAACCAGCACGGGCGTCGGAGATCTCTCCACGCCCGTGCGATCATGTTAAGGGCAGAGAAAAATGGCTAAGAGTGATTTTTACGAGATCTTAGGCGTCTCAAAATCCGCCGATGAGCGCGAAATCAAAAAGGCCTATAAGCGCCTGGCGATGAAGTATCACCCGGACCGTAATCCGGGCGATAAAGAGGCCGAGACGAAATTCAAAGAGGTCAAGGAAGCCTACGAGATCCTCACCGATGCGCAGAAGCGTGCAGCTTACGATCAGTACGGTCATGCGGCGTTTGAGCAGGGCGGTGGTGGCGGCTTCGGCGGCGGCTTTGGTGGCGGCGGTGCCGACTTCAGCGATATCTTTGGCGACGTGTTCGGCGATATCTTTGGTGGTGGTCGCCGTCAGCGCGCCTCACGCGGCGCCGATTTACGCTACAACATGGAACTGACGCTGGAAGAAGCGGTACGCGGCGTGACCAAAGAGATCCGCATTCCAACGCTGGAAGAGTGTGATGTCTGCCACGGCAGCGGCGCCAAAGCGGGCACCCAGCCGCAGACCTGTCCGACCTGTCACGGTGCGGGCCAGGTACAGATGCGTCAGGGCTTCTTTACCGT
>NZ_SDFT01000113.1:0-16533 GCF_004916815.1 Pantoea sp. R102 | reverse complement strand
GGACGCCGCAGCGTCCCGTTTGCATCACACTTCGAGGTCGGCGAGGTCGCCTTTTTCCTGTAGCCAGTTGCGGCGGTCTTCCGAGCGTTTCTTCGCCAGCAGCATGTCCATCATCCGTAACGTCTGCTCGACGTCTTCTTCGTCGACCGTCAGTTGCACCAGACGACGGGTATTGGGATCGAGCGTGGTTTCGCGCAGCTGCAGCGGGTTCATCTCACCCAGACCTTTAAAGCGCTGCACGTTCGGCTTGCCTTTTTTCCGCTTCAGCTGCTCCAGAACGCCCTCTTTTTCGTCTTCATCAAGCGCGTAATACACCTCTTTACCGAGGTCGATGCGGTACAGCGGCGGCATCGCCACATAGACGTGGCCCTGCTGCACCAGCGAGCGGAAGTGTCTCACAAACAGCGCGCACAGCAGCGTGGCAATGTGCAGGCCGTCAGAGTCGGCATCCGCGAGGATACAGATTTTGCCGTAGCGCAGCTGGCTGAGATCTTCACTGTCCGGATCGATACCGATCGCCACCGAAATATCATGCACTTCCTGCGACGCCAGCACTTCGTCCGACGACACTTCCCAGGTGTTGAGGATCTTGCCTTTCAGCGGCATGATCGCCTGATATTCACGGTCGCGCGCCTGCTTGGCGGAGCCGCCCGCAGAATCCCCTTCCACCAGGAACAGCTCGGTTTTATTCAGATCCTGCGCGGTACAGTCGGCCAGCTTGCCGGGCAGCGCCGGTCCGCTGGTCAGCTTTTTACGCACCACCTTTTTCGCCGCGCGCATACGGCGCTGTGCGCTGGAGATCGCCAGCTCGGCCAGCATTTCGGCGGCCTGCACGTTCTGGTTGAGCCACAGGCTGAAGGCATCTTTCACTACCGCCGAGACAAACGCCGCGCACTGGCGTGAGGAGAGACGCTCTTTGGTCTGTCCGGCAAACTGCGGATCCTGCATTTTGACCGACAGCACATAGGCGCAGCGATCCCAGATATCCTCCGCCGACAGCTTCACGCCGCGCGGCAGAATATTGCGGTATTCACAGAATTCGCGCATCGCGTCGAGCAAGCCCTGACGCAGGCCGTTAACGTGCGTTCCGCCCTGCATGGTTGGGATCAGGTTGACGTAGCTTTCGGTCAGCAGCTCGCCGCCCTCCGGCAGCCACAGCAGCGCCCAGTCGACTGCCTCCACATCACCGGCAAAGCTGCCGACAAACGGTTTTTCCGGCAGCGTTGGCAGGCCGTTCACCGCTTCGCTCAGGTAATCCGTCAGGCCATCCTGATACAGCCAGGTTTGCTCGGTATCGTTCACCTTGTCTTTAAAGACAATTTCGACGCCCGGGCACAGCACCGCTTTGGCTTTCAGCAGGTGCTTGAGGCGGGAGACCGAGAAGCGCGGGCTATCGAAGAAGCTTTCGTCTGGCCAGAAGTGAACGCTGGTGCCGGTGTTACGCTTGCCTACCGTACCAATCACCGCCAGATCCTGCACTTTATCGCCGTTTTCGAAGGCGATCTGGTAAATCTCACCGTTGCGGCGCACCGTGACTTCCACACGCTTCGACAGGGCATTGACCACCGAAATCCCCACGCCGTGCAGGCCGCCGGAGAACTGGTAGTTTTTGTTGGAGAATTTACCGCCGGCGTGCAGGCGACAGAGAATCAGTTCGACCGCTGGCACGCCCTCTTCCGGGTGGATATCGACGGGCATACCACGGCCATCATCGATCACTTCCAGCGACTGATCGGCGTGCAGAATGACTTCCACGCGTTTGGCGTGACCGGCCAGCGCCTCATCGACGCTGTTATCGATCACTTCCTGGCCCAGATGGTTAGGGCGTGTGGTATCGGTGTACATGCCCGGACGGCGACGTACCGGTTCGAGGCCGGTTAAAACCTCAATGGCGTCAGCATTATAGCTAGATTGGCTCATCGTAACAGTCTGATTAGCAATAGGAAAATGGGCCCATCCCGCAGCATCAGGGAGTATTTAGTCCCAGAAAATCAATCATCTGCGCAAAATGGCGTTCGAATCCGATATAGGCATGATTGCCGCCCTCTTCTACCGTCTGACGGCACGCGCTGTAGTAATCCAGCGCCTGGCGATAGTCGAGCACTTCATCGCCGGTTTGTTGCAGCAGCCAGAGTAGATCGGGCGCTTCCAGAGGGTCAATCTGCATCACTTTCAGATCGTAAATGTGGCGAGACTCTAACACATATTGCTGGCCGGTGTAGGGATTCCGGTTTTCCCCCAGATAATCCACCAGCAGTTCAAATGGCCGCACCGCCGGATTCACCACTACCGCCGGCAGCATGAAACACTGCGACAGCCAGGTGGCAAAATAACCACCGAGCGATGACCCCACCAGCCCGAGCGGTTCCCCGGCATACTGCATCACCAACTCTTCAAGCAGCGCGGCAGCCTCAGCGGGAAAAGTCGGCAGCTGCGGCACCAGCACCTCAATGTGCGGATGCTGCGCCTGACACCACTGCTGTAACTGCGTCGCTTTAGCCGACTGCGGTGAGCTGTTGAATCCGTGCAGATAAATCAGCGCCGCCATGGTTTAGTAGCCCTCGGAATCCAGATCCGGACGGAACAGATCGCTCTGCAGACGATTCACTTCGGTGTGCAGCGTGCCATCCGCCTGCAGCGTCAGCCAGCGCCAGCCGGGCGCTACGGTATCAATGGTGAAGTTGGTGCAGTGCGGTTTGAACTGGACGCAGGTTGAAGGCGACGCCAGTACGCGGCGGCCGTGCCAGTCGAGATCCAGCTCCTGATGAATGTGGCCGCACACCAGGTGACGCGCCAGCGGGAAGTTTTGCAGCACCGCATCCAGCTGATGCGGATTGCGCAGGCTGTGCTGGTCAAGCCAGGTACAGCCAGAGGCCAGCGGATGATGGTGCAGCAGCACCAGCGTGTAGCGTTCGGGGAACTGACGCAGCGTGCGGTCCAGCCACTCCAGCTGATAGTCGCTCAGCATGCCGTGCGGCACGCCAAAAACCTGGCTGTCCAGCAACACCAGCTGCCAGTGCTCGCCGAGCAGCACATGCTTGTCCGCGGCGATGCCGGCCTGTGCCAGCGTATCCACCATCGCTGGCTGAAAATCGTGATTGCCCGGCAGCCAGACGCACGGCTTCGGCAGACGCGCAATGCCCGCAACAAAATGCTGATAAGCTTCGACGGTGTGATCCTGGGCGAGATCGCCAGTGGCGATAATCAGATCGTAATCGCGCTGTTGCGCCGCGATGGCGTCCAGCACCGCATCAAAACTCGACCAGGTATTCACTCCAAGCAGCGATTGATGTTTTCCCGCGAAAAGATGGGTATCCGTAATTTGTAAAATCCTGATATCGGACCCATTTGCCGCAGGAAGAGTTAGCAGGCTATCCAAAGCGTTTCCTTTCTCTCCACGCTATCGTTGCGTTATATACCCGTGCGGATTCAGGGTATCGCTATCAGCACACCGGCACGGCCATCGCGCCGTGCGCCAGGCAGTACCGCAACCAGTCGGCAAGGAACTGGTTAATCTGATGTTTTTCATCGCGCTGATGCAATTTTTTATTAGGATAATCATAGCGCGCTTTGAAGCGATAGATCTGCTGAGTGGAACACACTTCAGCCACCATCGCATCATGGTAGAGCCGCACCGACATGGACGGCAGGCTCCAGTAGCTCACTGCGGGTGCCACCTGGCGGATCTCCACCAGCGTGGTATAGCGCGTCGACTCTTCAATAGTCAGCTGATAACTGGCGCCGTTCACCTGATACATCACCGACGCACCTGCCTCGTCACTGCGCGGCAGCAGGCGGCGCAGCTGAGCGAAATTGGTTTCGCACAGACGCATCATTTCGGGGAAATCAGGGGTATAGCGCTGTTTCATGTTGGCTTCCACTCTTCTCTTAGTTTCTCATGGTGCAACGCCAGCCATTGCAGAGCGATGACAGATGCCGCGTTATCAATAATCCCCTCTTCCACCCAGCGATAAGCCTGTTCGCGGCTTACCACATGCACAAGAATATCCTCATTCTCTTCCTCCAGCCCGTGATTTCCCTCTGCCTGGCTGGCATCCACTTCGCCCACCAGCACCGACAAACGCTCAGAGGTTCCGCCGGGGCTGGCTAAGTAATTCACTATCGGTTTGACGCGGCCAACCTTGAGGCCAGCCTCTTCGACCGCTTCACGACGCACCACATCTTCCGGCGTTTCGCCCGGTTCAATAATGCCGGCCACCATCTCCAGCAGCCAGGGCGTGGCGCTGGAATCATAGGCCGGGATGCGGATCTGTTCGATCAGCACTACTTCGTCGCGCAGGGGATCATAGGGTAGCAGCACGGCAGCGTGTCCGCGCTCAAAAACTTCGCGCACCACTTCACCGCTCATGTCGCCATTGAAACGGCGGTGGCGGAAGCGGTAACTGACGATGGAAAAAAAACCATCGTAGCGAGTATCGCGTGCAATAATTTCTACATCGTTTTTTGTGAAAGTCACAGGGGATTTTTTTTCACCCGCCATCATCTGGTTCCTTATGCAGATTGGGATGGAGCGAAGAAAAGCCAACCCTTGTGCTCCGTCCGAGTGGTTCTTTCTGAATTATTTACGTAAATTAGGGGGAGAAGGCACGTTCAGCCAACTTATCTCTGACGCCGCCTCTGTAGAATCGGCGATTATTTTTTGGCTTACCTGCAGCACACTCTCTGTGCATTTGCTGCAACACAAGGAATGCAAATGAAAAAACTGCTCCCACTTTTTATTGGACTGAGCCTGGGCGGTTTCAGCCTTGCCAGCCAGGCAGAAAACCTGTTGCAGGTCTACCAGCAGGCGCGCCTCAGCAACCCGGATCTGCGTGCTTCAGCCGCCGATCGCGACGCTGCTTTTGAGAAAATTAACGAAGCGCGTAGCCCGTTGCTGCCGCAGCTGGGTCTGGGTGCAGATTATACCTATAACAGCGGCTATCGCGACAACAGCGGTCTCCATTCCAACACGACCAGCGCCTCGCTGCAATTAACACAGACGATTTTCGACATGTCGAAATGGCGTGCGCTGACGCTGCAGGAAAAAACGGCCGGCATTCAGGACGTTACTTATCAGGTAGCGCAGCAGGATCTGATCCTGAACACCGCAACCGCCTATTTCAACGTGCTGAAGGCCATTGATACGCTTTCTTACACTGAAGCGCAGAAACAGTCGATCTACCGCGAGCTGGATCAGACCACTCAGCGTTTTAACGTCGGTCTGGTGGCTATCACCGATGTGCAGAACGCCCGAGCACAATACGACAGCGTGCTGGCCAACGAAGTGACCGCGCGTAACGACCTGGATAACGCGGTGGAATCGCTGCGTCAGATCACCGGCATGGATTATCTGTCGCTGGCGTCACTGAATATCGATCGTTTCAAAACGGCGCGTCCGGAAGCGGTGTCCAGTCTGCTGAAACAGGCTGAGAGCCGTAACCTCAACCTGCTGTCTGCCCGTTTGAGCCAGGATCTGGCGCGTGAGCAGATTCGCTCCGCCGAGTCCGGCCACATGCCGACGCTGGATCTGACCGCTTCTACCGGTCTGTCGAACAGCAAATACGGCGGCAGCCGCGCTAATCAGAGCGCCGGTACCACCGACTCGATCACCGGCTCCAACCAGGTTGGCCTGAGCTTCTCACTGCCTCTGTACAGCGGCGGTTCAGTGACCTCGCAGGTGAAACAGGCGCAGTATAACTTTGTTGCCGCCAGCGAGCAGCTGGAAGGCGCGCACCGTAGCGCGATCCAGACCGTTCGTTCTTCGTTCAACAACGTGAATGCTTCGATCAGCAGCATCGACGCTTACAAACAGTCGGTTATCTCGGCGCAGAGCTCATTAGATGCCTCGGAAGCCGGTTATCAGGTGGGTACGCGTACCATCGTTGATGTGTTAGACGCGACCACCACGCTGTTTAACGCTAAACAGCAGCTGTCGAATGCGCGTTACAGCTACCTGATCAACCAGCTGAACATCAAATATGCGCTGGGCACGCTGAACGAGCAGGATCTGCAGCAGCTGAACAGCACGCTGGGCAAAGAAGTGACGACCTCGCCAGAAGTGGTCGCGCCGGAAAACAGCCAGCAGGCCGCGCGCGTGGATAACGGCCCGAAAGCGACCTCCGCTTCCGCCGCCGCTCAGGCCCGTCCGGCCGCGGCACGTAACAGCGCCAATCCTTTCGCTAATTAAGCCTTCAAGGGGCCGCTTGCGGCCCCTTTCGCATTCAAACGTATAACAACGTAAAGATCCCCTTGCCACCCGGCTTCCCGCTTCATTTTCCACCACTCATCACCTATCCTAAGCCCCACCTTTGGGCACAGGATGAAGATAATGAAACGGACAAAAAATATTCGTCATGCCGCTTTCCGTAAAAGCTGGCAGGCACGCCATTTAACGCCGGTCGCACTGGCGGTCACCGCCGTGTTTATGCTGGCAGGCTGCGAACAGAGCGATGAAACGGTTTCGATGTACCAGAACGCCGATGATTGTGCGAAAGCCAATCCGGGCCAGAGCGCTCAGTGCACCACCGCTTACAACAACGCGCTGAAAGAGGCTGAGCGCACCGCGCCAAAATACGCCACGCGTGAAGATTGCGTCGCGGAATTCGGCGAAAACCAGTGTCAGCAAACCCCGGCACAGGCGGGCGTCGGTACCACGGCGAACAACGCTGAAGCGCAGCAGAGCGGCAGCTTCTGGATGCCTCTGATGGCTGGCTACATGATGGGTCGTCTGATGGGCGGCGGTGCCGGCTTTGCGCAGCAGCCACTGTTCTCGCCAAAAACCCCTAACAGCCCGGCTAACGGCCAGTTTGTTGATGCTTCCGGTAAGAACTACGGTGCGGCCACCTCGGGCCGGACGGTAAACGTGCCGAAAACTGCGCTGGCGCCAAAACCGGCCACTACGTCCACCATCACCCGTGGCGGCTTTGGTGAGACGGTAGCCAAACAGAACACCATGCAGCGCAGCAGTGCCACCAGCACCGGCAGCCGCTCGCTGGGAGGCTAAGCCCGCGCATGCAACGTATTGCTATCAGCGAACGTCCGAACTGGCGCGAAAAGGCGACCGAGTACGGCTTTCAGTTTCACACCATGTATGGCGAACCCTACTGGTGCGAAGACGCTTATTACCAGTTTACGCTGGCGCAAATTGAACAGCTGGAAGCGGCCACCGCTGAACTGCACCAGATGTGCCTGCAGGCGGTAGAAAAAGTGGTGAACAGCGAAGCGCTGCTCACTCGTTTCTGCATTCCGAAACACACCTGGGATTTTGTGCGCGAATCCTGGCAGCAGCGTCAGCCCTCGCTCTATTCACGCCTCGATCTGGCGTGGGATGGCACAGGCGAGATCAAGCTGCTGGAGAACAACGCCGATACGCCAACCTCGCTGTACGAAGCGGCGTTTTTCCAGTGGATCTGGCTGGAGGATCAGCTCAACGCCGGCAACCTGCCGCAGGGCAGCGATCAATTCAACAGCCTGCAAGAGCAGTTGATTGAGCGCTTCGCCACGCTGCACCAGCAGCACGGTTTTAACTGGCTGCACTTTGCCTGCTGTCGCGATACGGAAGAGGATCGCGCCACGGTACAGTATCTGCAGGATTGCGCCACTGAAGCCGGTCTGCCGAGTGAATTTCTCTACATTGATGAGATCGGGCTGGGCGAAAAAGGTCAGTTTACCGATCAGCACGATCAGGTGATCAGTAACCTGTTCAAGCTCTATCCGTGGGAATTCATGCTGCGCGAGATGTTCTCGACCAAGCTGGCCGATGCCGGCGTGCGCTGGCTGGAGCCGGCGTGGAAAAGCATTCTCTCCAACAAAGCGCTGCTGCCGCTGCTGTGGGAGATGTTCCCCAACCATCCTAACCTGCTGCCCGCCTGGTTTGCCGATGATGCCAGCGCGCCGCAGATGGAAAAATATGTGGTGAAACCGCTGTTTTCCCGCGAAGGTGCCAATATCACCATCGTGGAAAACGGTCAGGAAATCGCGCGCGCCGATGGCCCTTATGGCGAAGAGGGCATGATCGTCCAGCAGTTCTGGCCGCTGCCGAAGTTTGGCGACAGCTATACGCTGATTGGCAGCTGGCTGATTGACGATCAGCCTGCCGGTATCGGTCTGCGCGAAGATCGTGCGCTGATCACCCAGGATCTGTCGCGTTTCTATCCGCATACCTTTATTGAGTAACGCACGTGCCGCCCGGTCTGCGGGCGGCACAGGTGTCAGCCAACCTGCACTGACAGCATACTGATCGAACCCATCTCCATGCCTTCCACCGGGATGCTCACCGCCTCACCTTCAGCTCGCGCGCCGAGAATATACAGCAGCGGCAGATAGTGCTCCGGCGTCGGGTTAGCCAGCTGCGCGCCTTCATGCTGCTGATAATTCACCAGCGGATGCTGCGCCGCCTCGCCTTCATAGTCCAGATTATCGCGCACAAACTGGTTGAAGCTCTCCGCCCACGGATAAGCGCTTTCCGCACCCTGCCAGCGAATCATGCGCAGGTTATGCACCACGTTGCCGCTGGCCACCAGCATCACACCTTCGTCACGCAGCGCCGCCAGTTTACGTCCCAGCGCAAAATGCCACGCCGCCGGCTGGGTGCCATCGATGCTGAGCTGAATCAACGGAATGTCCGCTTGTGGATACATCTTCGCCAGCACGCCCCACGAGCCGTGATCAAAGCCCCACTGCTGATCGGCCTGCACCGCCACCGGCGCCAGCAGATCGATAACGCGCTGTGCCAGCGCTGGCGAACCCGGCGCCGGATAGCGCACGTCGAACAGCGCCTGCGGGAAGCCACCAAAATCATGGATGGTGCGCGGATTGCTCATCGCCGTCACCGCCGTGCCGCGCGTGTACCAGTGCGCCGAGATGGCGAGAATAGCGCGCGGACGCGGCAGGGTTTCGCCCAGCTGCTGCCATACGCGGGTATAACGGTTGTCTTCTAATACGTTCATCGGGCTGCCGTGGCCGAGAAACAGAGCGGGCATGCGGGTCATTATTCATCCTCTGGCGTCGGGATCGCGTTAATGACTGTCACGATACGCGCTTTCGCCAGGGGAAAAACGCTGATAAGCGTGATGATGTTTATCAGCAAATTTGAACAAGATTTTGCCGACATAACTTTACGCTAAATAACTCGATATTTTATGGGGTTAACTATATTGTAACTGGTAATCATTATCATTAAGGAGCCCATTATGTCAGTACCTTTGCTGCTAACCATCCTGGCTGGCGGTGCCACCTTCGTCGGCGCGATTTTTGGCGTGCTCGGTCAAAAGCCGTCGAACCGCGTACTGGCCTTTGCGCTCGGCTTTGCCGCCGGCATCATGTTGCTGATTTCCCTGATGGAGATGCTGCCCGCCGCGCTGCATGCGGAAGGGATGTCGCCGGTGCTTGGCTACGGCATGTTCATGCTCGGCTTACTGGGTTATTTCGCCATGGATCGCCTGCTGCCGCACCAGCATCCGCAGGACCTGATGGCGGTCAATCGCCGCCCCACCAACCTGAAACGCACCGCGATCCTGCTGACGCTCGGTATCAGCCTGCATAACTTTCCCGAAGGCATTGCCACCTTTGTCACCGCCAGCAGCGACATGGAACTGGGGCTGGGCATCGCGCTGGCCGTCGCGATCCATAATATTCCGGAAGGGCTGGCGGTGGCCGGACCGATGTACGCCGCCACCGGCTCGAAAGCCAAAGCGCTGTTCTGGGCCTGCCTGTCCGGCATGGCGGAGATTCTTGGTGGCATCATCGCCTTTCTGCTGCTGGGGCCGGCGGTCTCACCGGTGATGATTGCGGCGATTATGGCGGCGGTGGCGGGCATTATGGTGGCGCTGTCCGTGGATGAACTGATGCCGCTGGCGCGCGAAATCGACCCGCATAACAATCCCAGCTACGGCGTACTGTGCGGCATGACGGTGATGGGCCTGAGCCTGACGTTGCTGCAAACCAGCGGGGTAGGCTGACGCGAGATTCGTCTCATTCATCACCACTTCGGCCTTATCTCTCAACGGGTTAGGCTTGTTAAGGCGTAGTCGAGACGGGTCTTGTTAACACCCGACGGCGGGCTCATTACACTCCACGCGACTCTTAGAAAGCAGTGGAGTGTTATGTTAATTCAGGGAGCCATTTTATGCCTGGCGATGAATATCTATCATGAAGCGCGCGGCGAACCGGTAAAGGGACAGATTGCCGTCGGCACTGTCACCATGAACCGGGCTAACTGGGACGTCAAAGAGATCTGTCCGGTGGTGTACGCACCCAAACAGTTCTCCTGGACGTCTCTGCACAAACATCCCCATCGCCATCCGCCGCAGCATGACAAAAGCTGGCAGCGCGCGCAGCGCCTGGCCCAGCGGATTGTCGAGGGTAAGCTGGCGGATGTGACAAAGGGCGCGACCTTCTTTCATGCGCACAGCGCCAGACCCGCGTGGCGCCACGCCTTCCAGCGTACCGTGGTGATAGGTAATCACGTTTTTTACGCCAGCCGTTAATCATAAAAAAAGGCCGGATGCATCACATCCGGCCTTATTTATTTCACGTCGGCTTAGCTGGCCTGACGGGTTTCATGCTGGCGGCGCCAGGCCACCAGGTCTTCAATGGTCACCACCGGCATGGCGTGCTGCTTCGCAAACGCAATCACTTCCGGCGCGTGCGCCATGCTGCCGTCATCATTGGTCAGTTCGCACAGCACACCCGCAGGTTTGAAGCCCGCCAGCGTCACCAGATCGAGCGTCGCTTCGGTATGGCCGCCGCGCGCCAGCACGCCGCCGTCGCGCGCGCGCAGCGGGAATACGTGGCCGGGACGATTCAGATCGGACGGTTTAGCGTCATCGGCAATCGCCGCGCGGATGGTGGTAATACGGTCGGAGGCCGATACGCCGGTCGTCACGCCGCTGGCCGCTTCAATAGTCACGGTGAAACCGGTGCCGTAAGAGCTTGTGTTGTTCTCTACCATCATCGGCAGATCCAGCTGCTGGCGGCGCGCTTCGTTAATGCACAAGCAGACAATGCCGCTGCCGTGACGAATGCTCAGCGCCATCTGTTCCACGGTCATGGTTTCGGCGGCGAAGATCATATCGCCTTCGTTTTCGCGATTTTCATCGTCCAGCACCATCACGCCGCGCCCGTTGCGCAGCGCATCAATGGCGCGTTCTACACGCTGTTCCGGCGTGCCAAATTCAGAAAGAAGCGTCTGATTCATGGTAAAAAAACCTTATTAATAAAATATGAGTTACCAGAACCAGGGCGAGCTTAGGAGTGCGTAGAAAACACATGGCAATAACGTGACGCGGGCGCAGCCCGGCTGATGTCGTTACCCTCTCCCATCCGGACTTTAACCGTCGGCCCCGGAATTACACCGGATCTGCTGACCTTTCACTTTACAGCGAAAGCGCTCGCGGGCTTTCAGCCGAAGCTGATTTACCGCCGGTGGGGAATTTCGCCCCGCCCTGAGAATAAGCGAAATTACTATAGCGCCAATCACCTGGTCGGGCAATCAACAAAAGTGCAAATGCTTTTGCACTTCATGCGTTGCGGATTTCGGGTTTAACCTTTTCGTTTCTGGCATTACACTTAATGCTTGATGAGTCGGAACACGCGCTGTTATCAGCCACCGTAACCAGGAAACAACCATGATCGACACGAAAAAAATTGAACAACTGGCGCGCCAGGTGCACGAAGCGATGCCAAAAGGTATTCGCGACTTTGGCGACGATGTGGAAAAGAAAATTCGTCAGGTATTGCAGGCGCAGTTAACCCGCATGGATCTGGTTAATCGTGAAGAGTTTGACGTGCAGACCCAGGTGCTGCTGCGCACGCGTGAAAAACTGGCAGCGCTGGAGCAACGTCTGGCGAAGCTGGAGAGCGAAAGTCCGGCGGCCCCGGCTCCGGCAGTGATCACGCCAGATCCGGCAGGAAAAATCGATACGCCTCAGTAAGGTTTACGCGGCGGGAGTTCGCTCCCGCCGGCTACGTGTTTACTGATTGCGAATGGTTTTGATGATGTTGGTGGTGGAGATGCCGTCTTCAAAGTTGAGCACGCGCACGTCACCGCCGTTGGCCCACACCTCTTTACTGCCCGCGATATCTTCCGGCTTATAATCACCGCCTTTCACCAGCAGATCCGGCAGCACTTCGGCAATCAGCCGCTGTGGCGTATCCTCTTCAAACAGTACCACCCAGTCTACGGCCTCCAGCGCACCCAGCACGATCATGCGGTTTTCCTGCGGGTTCACCGGGCGGGTTTCGCCCTTAAGACGTTTGGTGGAAGCATCGCTGTTGACCGCCACGATCAGACGATCGCCCAGTTTGCGCGCGTTGGCCAGATAAGAGACATGGCCGGCGTGCAGAATGTCGAACACGCCGTTGGTCATCACCACTTTCTCACCGCGCTGGCGCGCCTGCGCCACCGCCACTTTTAGCTCGGCTTCGGTCATCACGCCAAAGCCACTGTCCGGCCGCGCGTGGATCGCATTCTCCAGCTCCACGGTACTGACGGTTGAAGTCCCGAGCTTGCCGACCACCACGCCAGCCGCAGCATTGGCGAGGAAGCAGGCATCCTCCAGACTTTCACCGGCAGCCAGCACTGCGGCCAGCACACCGATCACCGTATCGCCGGCACCGGTCACGTCATACACTTCCTGCGCCTGAGTGGGCAGATGCAGCGGCGCTTTGCCCGGCTGCAGCAGCGTCATTCCGTTTTCCGAACGCGTCACCAGCAGCGCGGAGAGATCGTAATCGGCAATCAACTGCATACCGCGGCTGACAATCTCCTCTTCGCTTTTGCACTTGCCCACCACCGCTTCGAACTCGGACAGATTGGGCGTCAGCAGCGTCGCGCCGCGATAGCGTTCAAAATCGGTGCCTTTCGGGTCGATCAGTACCGGCACCTGCGCCGCACGCGCCAGCTGAATCATGGTCTGCACGCTGCTCAGCGCGCCTTTAGCATAATCAGACAGCACCAGCGCGCCCGCCTGTGCCAGCGACTGACGCAGTCGATCGTGAATCGGCTGCGGATCGACCTGCTCAAAGCCCTCTTCAAAGTCGAGGCGAATCAGCTGCTGGTTACGCGACAGCACGCGCAGTTTGGTGATGGTCGGATGGCTATCGAGGGCGACGAAATCGCACTCAACCTTCACCTGCGCCAGCGTTTCGCGCAGCACGCGCGCAGCGTCATCTGCACCGGTCAGACCGATAAGGCGCGAGTCCGCACCGAGTGCAGCGATATTCATCGCCACGTTGGCCGCGCCGCCCGGACGCTCTTCAATGGTATCCACTTTAACCACCGGCACCGGGGCTTCCGGTGAGATCCGGCTGGTCGGGCCGTACCAGTAGCGGTCTAACATCACATCGCCGACAACCAGCACAGCGGCCTTGCCAAACGCGGGCAGTGTTACTTTCATGCAGAGACTCCAGACTTCAACGTTCAGTCAAAATAATGCGCGGATAATAGCATAGAAGCCGCCAGGCTCACTGCTCCGTGTCATCCGCATCGCTCGCGGCCAGCCAGCGCTGCCAGCTGGCGTGCACCACGGCGCGTTCGTCAGCGAACGATGCCGGATCGACATGACCCGGCAGTTCCTGCAGCGCCAGATGGTGCAGCGCATCGCGCAGCGTGACGTAAGCGTGCGTCAGCGCCTGCGCTTCCTCATCAGCCATGATGCCGTGGCGCGCCATCAGTTCGAAAATGCGCACGTTATCCGACCAGCGCGTCAGCGCCGGCTGGCTGGCGGCGTAACCTAAGACCAGATACTGCGCGATGAATTCAATATCAGTGATACCGCCCTCATCGGTTTTAATCTCCCAGCGACCTTTGTGCTTGTTACTGAGGTGCGCGCGCATTTTCTCACGCATCTCCCGCACTTCAGTTTGCAGCTTCGCGCCTTCACGCGGCAGGCAGAGAATACCGCGCCGGATCGCATCGAAGCGCTCACACAGCGCCGGTTCGCCAAACACGATGCGCGCGCGCACCAGCGCCTGATGTTCCCACGTCCAGGCTTCATGGCGCTGATAGTCGTCAAAGGCGGCAAAGGTGCTGACCAGCATGCCGGCCGCGCCAGAAGGGCGCAGGCGCGCGTCCACCTCATACAAAATGCCGGACGAGGTGCGGGTGCTGAACAGATGCATGACGCGCTGAGCGAGACGCAGGTAAAACTGGCGCCCGTCGATAACGCGTTCACCGTCGGTTTCGGCATCGTCCGGACAGTCATGCAGAAACACCAGATCGAGATCCGAACTGTAACCCAGTTCCCAGCCGCCCAGTTTGCCGTAGCCGACCACGGCAAAGCCGCGCTCGCTGTCGCTGGTGAGGTGCGAAGGGCGGCCATAGCGCTGCACCATCATCTGCCACGCCTGCTGCACCACCGATTCAATGATCGCTTCCGCCAGCCAGGTTAAGTGATCGCTCACTTTCATCACCGGCAGGGTTCCGGCGATGTCGGCGGCGGCGATACGCAGATGCTGTGCCTGCTTGAACTGGCGCAGCGCTTCCAGCTGCTGCTCTTCATCATCGGTGGGAATGCGCAGCAGATACTGGCGCAGTTCGTCACGATAAGCGTCGGTGGCGGTGGGCTGATACAGCGTGGCCGGATCGAGCAGTTCATCCAGCAGCAGCGGATAGCGCGCCAGCTGGCTGGCAATCATCGGCGAAGCGCCACACAGGCGAATCAGGTGGCGCAGCGCGCCGTGATACTCGGTCAGCAACTCGAGATAGGTGCTGCGCGTTAATACGCCAAGCAGCAGCGGCGTCAGGCGTGCCAGCACCACATCGGCGTCGTCACGTGCGCACACTTCGCTTAGCAGGCGCGGCATTAATTGATCGAGCGCCAGCCGGCCGCGCGGACCGATGGTGCGGCGACTGACATCCTGACGGAAATCATTCAGCGCCCGATACAGCGCATGGCGCTGTTCCGCCTGCAGCTGCGGTACCACCGGCAGCAAATCGCTCTCTTCCAGCGCGTCCTGCCACAGGCTGGCGAACTCCGCCAGCTGCGGCTGATCGTCGACATCCGGCGCATCATCGCCTATCAGCTCGTCGAAAATGTGGCGCACGCCGGCCATGTGCTGCTCCAGCTGTGCCAGCAGCGTCGCCCAGTCCGCCATGCCCATCGCCCAGGCCAGGCGCTGGCGGTCGAGGGGATTTTCCGGCAGCGTCTGCGTCTGCTCATCGTTGATGCTCTGCAGCAGATTCTCCAGCCGGCGTAAAAACAGGTAGGCGGCGCGCAGATGATCAACCTGCTCCGGTGTTAACAGCGCCAGCTCACCGATGGCCTGCAGCGTCGGCAGCAGCGAGCGCAGCTGAAGTGAGCGCTCACGTCCACCTCGAATCAGCTGAAACACCTGGACGATGAATTCGGTTTCGCGAATGCCGCCAGCGCCGAGTTTGATGTTGTCCTTCAGGCCGCGCCGCCGTACTTCGCGGGCAATCATGCCTTTCATGTTACGCAGCGACTGGATCACGCTGAAATCGATGTAGCGGCGATAGACGAACGGGCGCAACATCTGCTGCAGCTCCTGGCTCCAGTGGCCGCCATCGTCGCCCATCAGGCGCGCTTTCACCATCGCGTAGCGCTCCCAGTCACGGCCCTGCTCCTGGTAGTAATCTTCCAGCGCGGCAAAGCTCAGCACCAGCGGGCCGCTGTCGCCGAACGGGCGCAGGCGCATATCCACGCGATAAACAAAGCCATCGACGGTAGGTTGATCCAGCACCTTAATCAGCCGCTGCCCCATGCGGGTAAAGAACTGCGCGTTGTCGAGCTCGCGCCGGCCGCCGTGGGTGACGCCGTTTTCCGGCCAGGCAAAGATCAGGTCAATATCGGAAGAGAAGTTGAGTTCACCGCCGCCCAGCTTGCCCATACCCAGAATCAGCATCGGCTGCGCTTCGCCGGCGGCGTTGCACGGCGTACCGAAATCGCGGCAGCAATCCTGCCACACCCAGTCGCGCGCGGCGGTAATCAGCACTTCCGCCAGCGTGCTGAGCTGCGTCAGGCTCTGCCCGGTGCTGGCCTGCTCCAGCGCCTGCATCCACGCGATGCGCACCAGCATATGACGGCGGAACAGGCGCAGTTCGCGCATCAGGGAGGCTTCGTTATCCACCGGCTGCAGCGCCGCTGCCAGCCAGGCCGCATAGTGCTGCCACTCTTCGGGCTGCGGCGGTTGCTGCTGCAGCTGTTGCCACCACGCCGGATGCTGCTGCAGGTTGTCCACGATAAAGTCACTAAAGGTCAGTGCGCCAGCCTGCTGCGGCGTGATGGCCGTCAGCGGCAGGCCCAGACGTTCTGCCACGCTGGCGAGCTGCGCCTGCATCAGCGTCGGTAACGGTAACGACATCTTCCCTCCCTGATGATTGATGGTGCCGTAGCCTTAGCGTTTCGCACCGTTATTCAGCCAGAACGGCGGTTGACGGATCGCCAGATTAACCAGCTGAATCAGACCGCGCTCCTGTTTTTCACGAATGGCGTGCTGCAACTCCTGCCAGCCCGCCAGCCACTGGCTGACTTCTTCAGCCGGATACGCCCCCGCCAGCAGATGCACCGCCAG
>NZ_SDFT01000112.1:0-4313 GCF_004916815.1 Pantoea sp. R102 | reverse complement strand
GCTGGTGGCGGCGCTGGCGATGGGCTTCGCGCTGGTGCCGCTGATCTTTACCCTGGCGGAAGATGCGTTGTTTAGCGTGCCGGTGGCACTGGGGCAGGGCTCGCTGGCGCTGGGCGCAACCCAGGCAGAAACCCTGTGGCGCGTGGTGCTGCCGCTGGCGGTACCGGCAATGCTCACCGGCCTGATTCTGGCGGTGGCGCGCGCCGCCGGCGAAACCGCACCGCTGATGCTGGTGGGCGTGGTCAAAATGGTGCCAGAGCTGCCGGTCGATGCGGTGTTTCCTTACCTGCATCTTGACCGTAAATTTATGCATCTCGGTTTTCAGATTTACGATCTGGCTTTCCAGAGCCCGAACATCGACGCCGACCGACCGCTGGTGTATGCCACGGCACTGCTGCTGGTGGCGATCATTCTGTCGCTCAATCTGCTGGCGATGGTGCTGCGCCATCGCCTGCGCGAGCGCTACCGGCTAATGACGCACTAAAAAGGTTTACACATGACGCCCGATTACGCTATTGCGCTCACCGTTAATCAGCTGTCGCTGTGGTACGGCGAACGCCAGGCGCTGAATAACATTGATTTGCAGATCCCGAAGCATCGCATCACGGCGCTGATTGGGCCCTCCGGCTGCGGTAAATCGACGCTGCTGCGCTGCTTCAATCGCATGAACGACGTGATTGATGGCTGCCGCATCGAAGGTGAGATTCTGCTCGATAGCCACGCGGTGATGCAGTCGAACCAGGATCTGCCGGCGCTGCGGCGGCGCATCGGCATGGTGTTCCAGCGCCCCAATCCGTTTCCCAAGTCGATCTATGAGAATGTGGTTTACGGTCTGCGTTTGCAGGGCGTGCGCGATCGTCGCGTGCTGAATGAGGCCTGCGAGCGCGCGCTGCGGGCGGCGGCGCTGTGGGGCGAAGTGAAAGATCAGCTGGGGCAGAATGCGCTGACGCTGTCGAGCGGTCAGCAGCAGCGTCTGGTGATTGCGCGCGCCATCGCCATCGAGCCGGAAGTGCTGCTGCTGGATGAACCCACCTCGGCGCTGGATCCGATCTCGACGCTGGTGATTGAAGAGTTGATGACCACGCTGAAGCAGCATTTCACGCTGGTGCTGGTGACGCACAACATGCAGCAGGCCGCGCGCGTATCCGATTATACCGCGTTTATGCATAACGGGCAGCTGGTGGAGTTTGATGAAACCGACCGGATTTTCACCGCACCGCAGGCGCGGCGCACCGAGGATTATATTACCGGCCGGTTTGGATAAGTATTGTTAGGTTAGCGCGAAGAATCGCGCCGCTACGAAATGTGCAAAGAAATCATGCAGTAATAAAACCCGGCACAGCCCCGTAGCGGCGCAATTTATTGCGCAATTCCTGCAAGCGCACGGCGTTAAGGTCAATCAATCGTGCGTATAACCTTCCGGCGGCAGCGGTTCGCCATCCAACCACGCTTTGCCCGCGCGCATCTGCAAGCGACCTTCGACAAACCAGCTGATCACCAGCGGGTAAATCGCGTGCTCCTGATGCTGCACGCGGGCGCTGATCTCAGCTTCGTCATCGTCAGCAAATACCGGCACGCGCGCCTGCAGAATGATCGGTCCACCGTCCAGCTCATCAGTCACAAAATGCACCGACGTACCGTGTTCCGCGTCTCCGTTCGCCAGCGCCTGGCGATGCGTATGCAAACCGGGATATTTCGGCAGCAGCGACGGATGAATATTCAGCAGACGATCGTGATAATGCGCGACAAACGCCGGGCTCAGAATGCGCATATAACCGGCCAGCACCACCAGATCCGGCGCATAAGCGTCGATCTGCTGCATCAGCTGGCGGTCAAAGGCGTCGCGATCGGTGAAATCCTGCGCGGACAGCGCGTGAGCAGGCACGCTGGCCTGCTGCGCCCGCGTCAGACCATAGGCCGAGGCTTTATTACTGAAAACGGCAGCCACGCTGCCGTTGATACGCCCGCTCTCGCAGGCGTCGAGGATGGACTGAAGATTGCTGCCGTTGCCGGAGATCAGTACAACCAGTTTCTTCATGGGTTAATAACCACACGCTCTTCGGCATCAGACGCGTTAATCACGCCAATTTTCCACGCCTGCTCGCCAGCCGCGGTCATCAGCTGTACCGCTTTGTCGGCATCGGCCGGGCTCAGCGCAATCACCATGCCCACGCCGCAGTTAAAGGTGCGGTACATCTCGTGACGGCTGACGTTACCGGCCTGCTGCAGCCAGCTGAATACCGCCGGCCACTGCCAGCTTTTCTCGTCAATCACCGCCTGGGTGTTATCCGGCAGGACGCGCGGAATGTTTTCCCAGAAGCCGCCGCCGGTCAGGTGGGCAATGGCGTGCACGTCCACCTGCTCAATCAGGCTAAGGATATTTTTCACGTAGATGCGGGTCGGCGCCAGCAGGTGATCGGCCAGCGGTTTGCCTTCCAGCTGTTTGGTGGTGGGATCGGTCTGGCTGACTTCAAGAATTTTACGCACCAGCGAGTAGCCGTTAGAGTGCGGACCGCTGGAGCCCAGCGCGATCAGCACGTCGCCATCCTGCACTTTGCTGCCGTCGATGATCTCGGACTTTTCCACCACGCCGACGCAGAAACCGGCCACGTCGTAATCTTCGCCGTGATACATGCCCGGCATCTCAGCGGTTTCACCGCCGACCAGCGCACAGCCCGACTGCAGACAGCCTTCGGCGATACCGGTGATCACCGCGGAGGCGGTATCTACATCCAGCTTGCCGGTGGCGTAATAGTCGAGGAAGAACAGCGGCTCAGCGCCCTGTACCACCAGATCGTTCACGCACATCGCGACCAGATCGATGCCGATGCTGTCGTGGCGTTTGAGATCCATCGCCAGACGCAGCTTGGTGCCGACGCCATCAGTTCCGGAGACCAGCACCGGCTCGCGGTATTTCTGCGGCAGCGCACACAGCGCGCCAAAGCCACCCAGTCCACCCATCACTTCCGGGCGGCGGGTTTTCTTTACTACGCCTTTAATACGGTCAACCAGATCGTTACCAGCATCAATATCAACACCGGCGTCTTTGTAGCTGAGAGAGGTTTTGTCGGTCACTGCGGAATCCCCACGCGATTGCGGTTGGTGGCAAAAATTAAGCGCGGCAATTCTACCAGCGCAGGCAAACGTTTGCGAGTCCCATCTCAGGGCACCTTTGCAGCGTGCTGATTTTTCGCTAATCCTTATTCTCAGGCGATTTGTGCACGTTACCTGACCAATCACCGGTGGCGCGGCGGTAAAAAGGCGGTATAATCCGGCGATTTTTTTTAGCTCAACTCAATTCCGGGAGAATAATCATGAAGATCGTGGAAGTCAGACACCCGCTGGTCAAACATAAACTGGGCCTGATGCGTGAGCATGATATCAGCACCAAGCGCTTCCGCGAGCTGGCCTCGGAAGTGGGCAGCTTACTGACCTATGAAGCCACCGCCGATCTCGAAACCGAGCGCGTGACCATTGAAGGCTGGAACGGTCCGGTCGACGTCGATCAAATCAAAGGCAAAAAAATTACCGTCGTCCCGATTCTGCGTGCTGGCCTTGGCATGATGGAAGGTGTGCTGGAACACGTACCGAGCGCGCGCATCAGCGTGGTGGGCGTTTACCGTGACGAAGAGACGCTGGAGCCGGTGCCTTACTTCCAGAAGCTGGTGTCAAACATCGAAGAGCGTATGGCGCTGGTGGTTGACCCGATGCTGGCGACCGGCGGCTCGATGATCGCCACCATCGATCTGCTGAAGAAAGCCGGCTGCAACAGCATTAAAGTGCTGGTGCTGGTGGCCGCGCCGGAAGGCATTGCCGCGCTGGAGAAAGCGCATCCGGACGTTGAGCTGTACACCGCGTCAATCGATCAGGGCCTGAACGAGAAGGGGTACATTATCCCGGGCCTCGGCGACGCCGGCGACAAGATTTTCGGAACCAAATAAATAAACCAGCCGGCCAGAGAGTCGGCTTTTTTTTGGCAAAAATACCGTTCAGTCATACACCGTATCGACAGGATGCACATTTTGTAGCAGCGCGATTTATCGCGCTGATGCCGGGCAAGCTATGGTGCCCATCCGGACAAGGCGCAATCAATTGCGCCACTACGATAAGGTGCGGCGTTGACGAACGAGCATAAAAATAAACGTATAGGGGATAAATGATGACTCGCAGAGCCATAGGCGTTAGCGAACGCCCACCGCTTCTTCAAACCATTCCGCTCAGCCTGCAGCACCTGTTCGCCATGTTCGGCGCCACCGTGCTGGTGCCGATTCTGTTCCACATCAACCCGGCCACCGTGCTGCTGTTCAACGGCG
>NZ_SDFT01000111.1:0-23036 GCF_004916815.1 Pantoea sp. R102 | reverse complement strand
TGTCCCCGGACTGTACACGGGCGGGAGAGGGTTAGGGTGAGGGAAAACCCCTCTCCGGCCCCTACTTCTTCTCCGCCGCGAGCGCGGCCAGGCGCACGATCACCTCAACCGACTTCGCCATCACATTCAGCGACGCAAACTCATGCTTGCCGTGATAGTTGTAGCCGCCGGTAAACAGATTCGGACACGGCAGTCCTTTCCATGACAGCGCCGATCCGTCGGTGCCGCCGCGAATTGGCTTCACGTTCGGTTCGATACCGCAGTCGCGCATCGCCTGCAGCGCCAGCTCAATGATGTGCGGATGCGGTTCCACCTTCTCCCGCATATTGCGATAGCTGTCGCTGATCTCCACCTTAATGGAGCACTCAGCCTGCAGACCTTTACCGACGCGGCGACCAATCTCCTGCAGTAGCTGCTTACGCTGTTCGTAGCTGTCGGCATCAAAATCGCGAATCAGGTACATCAGCTCGGCGTGCTCTACCGATCCCTTAATAGTGTGCAGGTGGAAAAAGCCTTCGTAGCCGTCGGTAAACTGCGGCTTCTCTTTGGCAGGCAGCTCGGCGTGGAAGCGCATCGCCAGGTCCAGCGCGTTCACCATCACGTTTTTCGCACTGCCGGGATGCACATTGTTACCGGTGATTTTGACCAGCGCCGTCGCGGCATTAAAGTTTTCGAACTCAAACTCGCCGAGATCGCTACCGTCAACGGTATAAGCCCAGTCAGCCGCGAATCCTTCAACGTCGAAGTGCGACGTGCCGCGACCGATCTCTTCATCCGGAGTAAAGGCCACGCGAATGGCGCCGTGCGGCACATCTCCTTTGGCCAGCTCGGCCATTGCCGTCATGATCTCAGCGATACCGGCTTTATCATCAGCGCCCAGCAGCGTTTTACCGTCGGTGGTGATCAGCGTATGCCCGGTCAGCTTGTGCAGCACCGGGAACATCACCGGCGAGAGCACTTCATCCCCGTTGCCCAGCGCGATGTCACCGCCACGATAGTTTTCAATGATCTGCGGATTGACATTTTTCGCGGTGAAATCCGGCGAGGTATCCATGTGGGAAATAAAACCGATCACCGGCGTCGGCCAGTCGACGTTTGCCGGCAGAGTGCCCATCACACAGCAATGATCGCTTAAGGTGACGTCCACAAAACCCAGCGCAATAAGCTCTTCCTGTAACTGACGCGCCAGCGTCCACTGCCCTTCGCTGCTCGGCACCTGCCGCGCCTGAGGTTTTGCCTGGGTTTCTACTGCCACATAACTGAGAAAACGCTCAAGTAATTGATCCATCTGTCATCCCTCTAAAGAACCTGCATTATTATCATGGGGCCTGATTATCGCCATGTTGCGTCAAATCATTATCCTTCAGGTTAGCCCTCTCAGCCCAATCGTGCGCTGAAATTCGCCCTGCCAGCCACCCGTCCGGCTGGCCCGATGAGCATACTCCAGCAATTTGCAGACTTTTCAAGGTTATTCCGTGTCTGAACATGGCAATGGCGCATTTTTCAGGTATTATCGCGCCCTTCATCACGGCAAGCTGTCGCCGGCGGCTATGCTGTAACCTGATTCTCATCAGACTGAGTGACTAAAATGACGCAAACACGCGCGCAGCAGGCGCTGGTTACGCTTTCTGGCATCAGTAAAGCTTTCGATGGCAAAACCATCATCCCGGATTTTGACCTGACCATCGGTCATGGCGAATTTATCACCCTGCTTGGCCCCTCCGGCTGCGGTAAGACCACGATTCTGCGCCTGATCGCCGGGCTGGAAAGCGCCGACAGCGGACGTATCCATCTGGATGAGAGCGACATCACTGAAACGCCCGCCGAGCATCGCCATATCAATACCGTGTTTCAGAGCTACGCGCTGTTTCCGCACATGTCGGTGTTTGAAAACGTCGCGTTTGGCCTGCGCATGCAGAAAACCCCGGCGGCAGAGCTGACGCAGCGCGTCAACGAGGCGCTGGCGATGGTGCAGCTGGAAAGCTTTGCCGCGCGCCGGCCGCACCAGCTCTCCGGCGGCCAGCAGCAGCGCGTGGCGATTGCGCGCGCAGTGGTCAACCGGCCCAAAGTGCTGCTGCTTGATGAGTCGCTCTCCGCGCTGGATTACAAACTGCGCCGCCAGATGCAAAACGAGCTGAAAGCACTGCAGCGCAAGCTGGGCATCACGTTTGTGTTTGTCACGCACGATCAGGAAGAAGCGCTGACCATGTCCGACCGCATCGTGGTGATGCGCGACGGGCGCATTGAGCAGGACGGCACGCCGCGCGAGATCTACGAAGAGCCCGCGAACCTGTTTGTGGCGCGCTTCATTGGCGAAATCAACGTGTTTGATGCAGAAGTGATCGGTAGCGCGCACGCGCCGCAGGTACGGGCTCGCGTCGAAGGCCGCGAGTGTGATATTCACTGCCCGTTCCCGGTCAAACCCGGCGATCGGCTGCATGTGCTGCTGCGACCGGAAGATTTGCGCGTCGAGGAGATCGATCACGACAGCCGCAGCGAAAACCTGATCGGCTATGTGCGCGAACGCAACTATAAAGGCATGACGCTGGAATCCACCGTCGAACTGGAGAACGGCAAGCTGCTCACCGTCAGCGAGTTCTTTAATGAGGACGATCCGGATTTTGACCACTCGCTGAACCAGAAAATGGCGGTCAGCTGGGTGCCAAACTGGGAGGTGGTGCTGCCGTATGAAACGGATGCGTAATCGTCTGCAGAAAGCCATTGTGGCACTGATCGTCGGCTGGCTGACGCTGTTCGTGTTGCTGCCGAATCTGATGATCTTCGTCACCAGCTTTCTGACGCGCGACGACGCGCACTTTGTCAGCATGGTGTTCACCCTGAACAACTACGGCCGGCTCCTCGATCCGCTGTATGCCGACGTGCTGCTGCACTCACTCAACATGGCCTGCATCGCCACGCTGTGCTGCCTGCTGCTCGGCTACCCTTTTGCCTGGTGCCTGACCAGACTGCCGGCGCGTCTGCGTCCGCTGATGCTGTTTCTGCTGATTGTACCGTTCTGGACCAACTCTCTGATTCGCATTTATGGTCTGAAAATTTTTCTCAGCACGCGCGGCTGGCTCAATGAATTTCTGCTGTGGCTCGGCGTCATCGACAAGCCGTTTCGCATCATGTTTACCCCGGAAGCGGTGATCTTCGGGCTGATCTATATTCTGCTGCCATTTATGGTGCTGCCGCTCTACTCCAGCCTTGAGAAGCTGGACAAATCCTGCCTGGAAGCGGCGCGCGATCTTGGCGCCAGCAGGCTACAGACCTTCATCCGTATCATTTTGCCGCTGACCCTACCCGGTATCGTTGCCGGCGCGCTACTGGTATTTATCCCGGCGATGGGGTTGTTCTACGTAGCGGATTTAATGGGCGGGGCAAAGAACCTGTTGATCGGTAACGTAATCAAAAGCCAGTTCCTCAATATTCGTGACTGGCCGTTCGGCGCCGCCACCAGCATTGTCATGACGCTGCTGATGGGGCTGATGCTGCTGGTTTACTGGCGCGCAGCGCGTCTGCTGAATCACAAGGCGGCGTTGCAATGATGGCGCGCGGATTACGCCACGGCTTCATGGCCGTGATTTATGCCTGGTTCTACATTCCGATCATCATCCTGATCGTCAACTCCTTCAATGCCTCGCGCTTCGGCATCAACTGGCAGGGCTTCAGCACCCAGTGGTATCGCCTGCTGGTCAATAACGACAGCCTGATTCAGGCGGCGCAGCATTCGCTGATCATGGGCGTGCTGTCGGCCAGCTGCGCGACGCTGATCGGCTCGCTCACCGCCGTGGCGCTGTACCGCTATCGTTTTCGCGGCAAGCCGTTTGTCAGCGGTATGCTATTTGTGGTGATGATGTCGCCGGATATCGTAATGGCGATTTCGCTGCTGGTGCTGTTTATGCTGCTGGGGATTTCGCTCGGCTTCTGGTCGCTGCTGTTTTCCCACATCACTTTCTGCCTGCCGTTTGTGGTGATTACCGTCTATTCGCGCCTGAAAGGCTTTGACGTGCGCATGCTGGAGGCGGCAAAAGATCTCGGCGCCAGCGAAGTGACTATTCTGCGCAAGATTTTGCTGCCGCTGGCGCTGCCGGCAGTAGCCGCGGGCTGGCTGCTGAGTTTCACCCTGTCGATGGATGATGTGGTGGTGTCGTCATTTGTCACCGGTCCCGGCTTCGAAATTTTGCCGCTGAAAATTTATTCCATGGTGAAAGTGGGCGTGTCGCCGGAAGTGAACGCGCTGGCTACCATTTTGATGCTGCTGTCGCTGCTGCTGGTGGCAGTCAGTCAGCTGTTGCTGCGTGATAAAACCAAATAGAGGATAACCGATGAAAAAGTGGTCTCACTGGCTGGCGGCTGGGGCGCTGGCACTGGGTATGCAAAGCGCTCAGGCGGATGACAACAACACGCTTTACTTCTATAACTGGACCGAATATGTGCCGCCCGGACTGCTGGAGCAGTTCACCAAAGAGACCGGCATCAAAGTGATTTATTCCACCTATGAATCCAATGAAAGCATGTACGCCAAGCTGAAAACCTGGAAAGCAGGCGCTTACGATCTGGTGGTGCCGTCGACCTACTTCATCGCCAAAATGCGCAACGAGGGCATGCTGCAGAAGATCGACAAGTCACAGCTGAGCAACTTCCGCAACCTCGATCCCGACCTGCTGAACAAGCCGTTTGATCCGAACAACGACTATTCCATTCCCTATATCTGGGGCGCAACGGCGATTGGCGTAAACACCGACGAGGTGGATGCGAAAACCCTGACCCAATGGGCCGATCTGTGGAAACCTCAGTATAAGCAGAGCCTGCTGCTGACCGATGACGCGCGTGAAGTGTTCCAGATGGCGCTGCGCAAGCTCGGCTACTCCGGTAATACGCAGGATCCAAAACAGATTGAAGCCGCCTATGAAGAGCTGAAAAAGCTGATGCCAAACGTACTGGCGTTCAACTCGGATAATCCCGGTAATCCGTTTATGGAAGGCGAAGTCAACGTCGGCATGATCTGGAATGGCTCCGCCTGGGTGGCGCGCCAGGCTGGCACGCCGCTGCAGATTATCTGGCCGAAAGAGGGCGGGATTTTCTGGATGGATAACCTGGCGATCCCGGCGAATGCGAAAAATAAAGCGGGCGCGCTGAAGCTGATTAACTTCCTGCTGCGCCCGGATGTGGCGGCTAAAGTGGCGGAAACCATCGGTTATCCGACGCCCAACCTGGCGGCAAGAAAGCTGCTGCCGCCCGAGGTGGCCAGCGATCCGTCACTCTATCCGCCGGCTGACGTGATCAAAAACGGCGAGTGGCAGAACGATGTCGGTGCCGCCAGCGTGCAGTACGAAACGCTGTTCCAGAAGCTGAAAGCGGGACGGTGAGGTTCTGAGGTGGAGGTTGTGCGGCCTGGCCCTCACCCTGCCCTCTCCCAGAGGGAGAGGGTTCATACGTGCTGGATTCGGCTTGTGGGAAAGACCCTACTGGATTTAGCCTGAGTTTCAGTCGGGCGCGTTTTTCCCCTTCTCCCGCCGGGAGAAGGCCGGGATGAGGGGAAACGCGCAGTACGCTGACTATTTATACAAGCCGCGCAAAAAAGTATGCACGAATTCGGGCACCACTTCGCTGGCTAAGCCGTAATGCGCTTCAGCGAATTCGTTACCGACCTGACTGGGGGCCAGATTCAGCTCCACGGTATGCGCCCCCTGCAGTTTCGCCTCGTGCACAAATCCTGCCGCCGGATAGACGTGGCCTGAGGTGCCGATGGCGATAAACAGATCGGCCTGTTCCAGCGCCTGATAAATCTCCTCCATGCCGAGCGGCATTTCACCAAACCACACCACGTGCGGACGCAGCCGCGACGGGAACTGGCAGCAGGTACAGCGATCGTCCGGACCGACGTCCTCTGTCCACGCCAGCACCTGACCGCTGTGCTCACAGCGCACCTTCAGCAATTCACCGTGCATATGCAGCACGCGCTGGCTGCCGGCGCGCTCGTGCAGGTTATCGATATTCTGCGTAACCAGCAGGAAATTATCGCCCAGCACCTGCTCCAGTTCGGCCAGCGCTTTGTGCGCCGCGTTAGGCTGGATTTCTGGCTGCTGCAGCTGACGCCGGCGCGCGTTGTAGAACCCCTGCACCAGCGCCGGATCGCGGCGAAAGCCTTCGGGCGTCGCCACATCTTCCACGCGATGCTCTTCCCACAGGCCATCTTCCGCGCGGAACGTGCGAATGCCGGATTCTGCCGAAATTCCGGCACCGGTCAGCACCACCACGTGCGGCTGCGGATGGGCGGCAAGTTCGACCTGACGATCGCGCTCAAAGATGCGCTGGCGAAAGCGCTGATGCACTTTGCGGCGGTTCTTTTTGTAGCGGGCGAGTCGAAGGCGGCGGCGCGGTTGGCGCATAAAGGCTCCTTAATCTGCGGCGCTGAACGCCGCGCTGCGGGTGTTTTCCGGGTTACTCAGACCCGATAATAGCGGCTGGGTATGACGGCTGCATGCCGCAGACGCTGAAAATGTGCGCAGCCGCGAAGGCGGCTGCGTGTTTTGTCTTTACTGACCGCTCAGCACGCGGGCAGGATCGATGCGGCTGGCGCGCCGCGCCGGATACCAGCTGGCAATCAGGCTCAGGCCAATCGCCGTCGCCAGCACGATGGCCACATCCAGCCAGTGCAGCTCGGACGGCAGAAAGTCGATAAAATAGATATCGCCCGCCAGCAGCTGATGCCCGCTAAGGTGCTCCACTACGCGCATCACCGGCGTCAGATTGAGCGCCACCAGCACGCCGACCACCACACCGCTGACGCTGCCCAGCAGCCCGGCCAGCAGGCCATACCAGATAAAGATGGCACGAATCAGGCCGTCTTTGGCGCCCAGCGTGCGCAGCACGGCGATATCGCTGCTCTTGTCCTTCACCGCCATCACCAGCGTCGACACGATATTAAAGCAGGCCACGCCGATCACCAGCACCATCGCCAGATACATAATGGCGCGAATCATCTGGATATCACGATACATGTAGCCGTAAGTGCCAATCCAGCTGCGAATGGTGACATAGGAGTGCGTGGCTTCGCCGGCATCGCGCACCAGCTTCTGTGCCTGGAACGGAACGCTCATCTTCAGCGCAATGCCGCTGACGCTGTCGCCCAGATCCAGATACTTTTGCGCATCGGCCAGCGGCACCAGCGCCAGGCTGTGATCCAGCATGCCGCTCAGCTGCAGAATACCGCTCACCTGCAGACGAATGCGTTTTGGCTGCAGCAGTTTGTTCTCGCCATCATTATTCGGGATCAGGATAGTGATCCAGTCGCCCTGCTTCACGTTGAGCGATTTGGCGATGCCGCCGCCCAGAATGATCTGCTGCCTGCCGGCGCTGAACTGCGACCAGGCATCACCGCTGACAAAATGCGGCAGCGCGCTGAGCCGCGGCTCCTGCTGCGGATCAACGCCCTTCACCTGCAGCGCCTGCAGCTTCGCACCGCTCTCAATCAATCCGGTAAAGTTAACGTAAGGCGCCGCTGCGGCGATGCCCGGCACCTGTTCGATGGGCGCAATCATCGGCTGCCAGTTGCGAAAGGGCTGGTTAACCGCCTCAATTTCGCCGTGCGGCACCACGGCCAGAATACGGTTGTTGAGCTCCCGCTCGAAACCGTTCATCGCGCTCAGCCCGATGATCAGCACCGCCACGCCAAGCGCAATCCCGATGGTCGAGATAATAGAGATCAGCGACACCATGCCGCCGCGCCGCCGGCCGCGGCTGAAGCGCAGCCCGAGCAGCAGGGATAAAGAGGACGCCATCAGATCGCTCCCAGCGTCAGGTGATCGCTCAGCTGGCCGTCGCGCATTTCCATCTGCCGGCTCAGGCGCTTCGCCAGGTTGAGGTCGTGCGTCACCACCAGAAACGCGGTGCCCTGCTGCACGTTGAGTTCGCCGAGCAGTTCAAAAATGGCGTCCGCGTTACGCGCATCGAGGTTACCGGTAGGCTCATCGGCCATCACCAGCCGCGGCCGGTTCACCAGCGCTCTGGCGATCGCCACGCGCTGACGTTCACCGCCCGACAGCTCAGAAGGCCGGTGCGCCGCGCGCTTTTCCAGGCCAACCGCCGCCAGCATCTCGCGTGCGCGCGCTTCCGCTTCGGCTTTGCCGGTTTTGCCAATCAGCAGCGGCATCGCTACGTTCTCCAGCGCGCTGAAGTCCGGCAGCAAATGGTGAAACTGATAAATGAAGCCGAGTTCACGGTTACGCAGCTCTGCTTTGGCCGCCGACGACATGGCGTTAAGCGATTTCCCGTCAAACACCACGTCACCGGAGGTCGGTGCATCCAGCCCGCCCAGCAGGTGCAGTAAGGTACTTTTGCCGGAGCCGGAGCTACCGACGATGGCCGTCAGTTCGCCCGGCTGCAGGCTAAAAGCCACATTGCGCAGCACATCGGTCTGCACGCTGCCTTCCTGATAGCGTTTGCACAGGTCACGACACTGCAACAAAGGGGTATTACTCATAACGTAAAGCCTCAGCGGGTTGAACGGCGGCAGCGCGCCATGACGGATAAAGGGTAGACAGCAGCGCCACGGCCATCGAGACCAGCGCAATGGTGATCACCTGCCAGACATTGATATCTACCGGCAGCGCCGCGCCATCAAGGAACAGGCCGATCACCGGCATTAAATTGTTGAGCTGGCTGGCCAGCAGCACGCCCAGCAGTGTACCGAGCAGCGCACCGATAATACCGGCGCTGGCGCCCTGCACCATAAATACCGCGACGATTTGCCGCCGCGTTAAGCCCTGGGTTTGCAGGATCGCCACTTCCGCCTGCTTCTCCATGATCAGCAGGCCCAGCGAGGTAATGATATTGAAGGCGGCCACGGCAATGATCAGGCTGAGCAGCAGCCCCATCATGTTTTTCTCCATGCGCACCGCCTGGAACAGGTCGCCCTTGCGTTCGCGCCAGTCTTTCCACGTCAGCCCCTGCGGTAGCGGCTGCTGGCTCAGCGCATCGACATTCAGCGGCTTATCCAGCCACAGGCGCCAGCCGGTAATGTTGCCGAGCGGATAGCGCATCACGCGCGAGGCATCCTGCTGGTTCACCAGGAGCTGATAGCCATCGACTTCGCTATTGGCCGCGTAGGTACCGGCAACGGTAAAGATGCGCTGGCTCGGCACACGCCCCACCGGGGTAAACTGGCTGACCGATGGCACCATCAGGCGCAGCTGATCGCCGCGCTTCACACCCAACTGCTGGGCCAGCAGTTCACCGAGAATGACTTTATACTGGCCCGGCTGCAGCACGCTCTGCTGGGTGTTGACCAGATAAGGCGTCAGCGGATCCGGTTCGTCAGGGTTGATGCCCAGCATCACGCCCACCGACACGTTGCGCGCACTCTGCAACACCACGTCGGCGGTGGTCAGCGGCGCGATACGCGTCACGCCCTGCAGTTTCAGATCCTGCGCGCGCATCTGCTGCGGATTGATGCTGCCGGTGTCGCTGGTGACCAGCGCCTGCGGCATCAGGCCGAGAATGTTGCCTTCCAGCTCGCGCTCAAAGCCGTTCATCACCGACAGCACCGTCACCAGTGCCAGCACGCCGAGCGTGATACCAATAGTCGAGAGCCAGGAGACGAAACGACCGAAACGGTCTGAAGCACGTCCACGCATGTAGCGCAAACCGATGAATAACGCGACTGGTTGATACATGAGATCCGTCTTGGCCGTTGCTCAAAATTAAGTAGAGCGATGATAAAGGAGCCGTCTGCTTTATGAAACCTCTAACCCGCTGAGTCAGTTGCAAAGTTGCGTCAAAATGCGTCCTCCTGCGCGACAATGCACAAAATTACGACAAAATAGTGACGCTATTAGTACGATTATTCATCAGCAGGTGGGTTAGACTTAGCTTGCAGTACCGGTTTTCGCATCACAGTAAGCGCAGTACGGAGGTTCTTACCATGAGCAGGTTTCCTAAAGGCAGTATCGTTAAACATAAATCTGGCGAGATCAAAGGCGAAGTGGTCAATGTCTTTGAGCAGGGAGACGCGCTAACCGGTTATTATGTGAAGTGGGACGATGGCAACAACAGCTACCATGTCGAGCGCGAGCTGTCATGGGCCAATGTGGATCGTCCTCGCATGCACTACACACAGCAATCCAGTAAATAACGTGACGCGGCCAGGTCGCCATCAATGACGACCTGGCAACCGGCCATACTGGCGGCCCTTCAGGGTGCCGCTGATGCAAGGTGCGCATTCATGCGCCCTGACATAAACTCAGAAAGGAGAGATGATCCTCACGGCGGAATGTGGAATGATGACGCCCTGGAAACTGAGGAGAGAATGTCGGACCTTATGTCGGAACAGCGTCGTTATACCCTGCCTGCTAAAGCAGGCGACCATCGTCAGCTCGGTCAGCTGGTCGGCGCCGCGCAGGCGGTTGAGTGTGCCAGCATCACCGAACGCCACAGCGGTCCGGTGTTAATGATCACCCCGGATATGCAATCGGCCCTGCGGCTGCAGGAGGAGATCAGGCAGTTTACCGATCTGCCGGTCACCAATCTTGCTGACTGGGAAACACTGCCCTACGACAGCTTCTCGCCCCATCAGGACATTATTTCCGCCCGTCTTTCTACGCTGTACCAGCTGCCCACCCTGATGCGCGGCATGCTGATTCTGCCGGTCAATACGCTGATGCAGCGCGTTTGCCCGCACAGCTTCCTGCACGGCCATGCGCTGGTGATGCAGCAGGGCCAGAAACTGTCGCGCGATGCCCTGCGCGACCAGCTGGAGCAGGCCGGTTATCGCCATGTCGATCAGGTGATGGAGCATGGCGAGTACGCGACGCGCGGCGCGCTGCTCGACCTGTTCCCGATGGGCAGCGATCAGCCTTACCGCATCGATTTCTTTGATGATGAGATCGACAGCCTGCGCCTGTTTGACGTCGATTCACAGCGCACGCTGGAGGCGGTGAGCGCCATCAACCTGCTGCCGGCGCATGAATTTCCCACCGACAAAGCGGCCATTGAGCTGTTCCGCAGCCGCTGGCGTGAAACCTTCGACGTGCGGCGCGAACCTGAGCACGTCTATCAGCAGGTGAGCAAAGGCACGCTGCCGGCCGGGATTGAGTACTGGCAGCCGCTGTTTTTTGAGCAGGAACTGCCTACCCTGTTTAGCTATCTGCCCGCCAGCACGCTGGTGCTGAACAGCGGCGATCTGCACGCCAGCGCTGAGCGTTTCTGGCAGGATGCTAACGCACGCTATGAAAATCGCCGCATCGATCCTATGCGCCCGCTGCTGGAGCCGGCCACGCTGTGGCTGCGCCCGGATGCGCTGCTCAGCGAGCTGAAAAACTGGCCGCGCATGCAGCTCAGCGCTGAGACGCTGCCGGAGAAAGCCGCGAACAGTAATCTGGGCTATCAGCCATTGCCGGAGCTGACGGTACAGGCGCAGGCCAAAGCGCCGCTCGATCTGCTGCGCCAGTTCCTCGAGCAGTTTACCGGTCAGGTGATTTTCTCAGTAGAAAGCGAAGGTCGCCGCGAGAGCCTGCAGGAGCTGCTGTCCCGCATCAAACTGCGCCCGCAGCCGATCGATCACTTCGAGCAGGCCGATGAGCAGCCGTACAGCCTGATGATTGGCGCCAGCGAGCGCGGCTTTATCGACACCCAGCGCCAGCGCGCGCTGATTTGCGAAAACGATCTGCTCGGCGAGCGCGTCAGCCGGCGGCGTCAGGACAATCGCCGCACCATCAATCCGGATGTACTGATTCGTAACCTCGCCGAGCTGCACCCGGGCCAGCCGGTGGTGCATCTTGAACACGGTGTGGGGCGCTACATCGGCCTGACCACGCTGGAAGCCGGCGGTATCGTGGCTGAGTATCTGATGCTCTCCTATGCCGGCGATGCCAAACTTTACGTCCCGGTGTCATCGCTGCATCTGATCAGCCGTTACGCTGGCGGTGCCGATGAAAATGCGCCGCTGCACAAACTGGGCAGCGATGCCTGGTCACGTGCGCGCCAGAAAGCGGCGGAGAAAGTCCGCGACGTGGCCGCTGAGCTGCTGGATATCTATGCCCAGCGCGCGGCCAAGGCCGGCTTTGCCTTTAAGCACGACCGCGAGCAGTATCAGCTGTTCTGTGAAGGCTTCCCGTTTGAAACCACGCCGGACCAGGCGCAGGCAATTAACGCCGTGCTCAGCGATATGTGCCAGCCGCTGGCGATGGACCGGCTGGTGTGCGGCGACGTTGGCTTCGGTAAAACCGAAGTGGCGATGCGCGCAGCCTTCCTCGCGGTGGAAAATGGCAAACAGGTGGCGGTGCTGGTACCAACCACCCTGCTGGCGCAGCAGCACTACGACAACTTCCGCGATCGCTTCGCCAACTGGCCGGTGCGCATTGAAATGCTGTCGCGCTTCCGCAGCGCCAAAGAACAGGCGCAAGTGCTGGAGCAGGCCAGCGAGGGCAAAATTGATATTCTGATCGGCACCCACAAGCTGCTGATGAGCGATCTGAAGTGGCGCGATCTCGGTTTGCTGATCGTCGATGAAGAGCATCGCTTCGGCGTGCGTCACAAAGAGCGCATCAAAGCGATGCGCGCTGACGTCGATATTCTGACGCTCACCGCCACGCCGATTCCGCGCACCCTGAACATGGCGATGAGCGGCATGCGCGATCTGTCGATTATCGCCACGCCACCGGCGCGCCGTCTGGCGGTGAAAACCTTCGTGCGCGAGTATGACAGCCTGGTGGTGCGCGAAGCGATCCTGCGTGAAGTGCTGCGCGGCGGCCAGGTTTACTATCTCTACAACGACGTCGAGAACATCGAGAAAGCGGCGCAGCGGCTGGCCGAGCTGGTGCCGGAAGCGCGCATCGCCATCGGCCACGGTCAGATGCGCGAGCGCGATCTGGAACGGGTGATGAACGATTTCCACCACCAGCGCTTCAACGTGCTGGTGTGCACTACCATCATCGAAACCGGGATCGACGTGCCCAGCGCCAACACCATCATCATTGAGCGTGCCGACCACTTCGGCCTGGCGCAGCTGCACCAGCTTCGCGGCCGCGTCGGCCGTTCGCACCATCAGGCTTATGCCTGGCTGCTGACGCCGCACCCGAAAGCCATGACCACCGATGCCCAGAAGCGCCTGGAGGCGATTGCCTCGCTGGAAGATCTGGGCGCTGGCTTTGCGCTGGCGACGCACGATCTGGAGATTCGCGGTGCCGGTGAACTGCTGGGTGAAGATCAGAGCGGTCAGATGGAGACCATTGGCTTCACGCTCTACATGGAGCTGCTGGAAAACGCGGTGGATGCACTCAAGGCCGGACGTGAACCGTCGCTGGAAGATCTCACCAGCAATCAGACCGAGATTGAGCTGCGCATGCCTGCCCTGCTGCCGGATGATTTTATTCCGGACGTCAATACGCGCCTGTCGCTGTATAAACGCATCGCCAGTGCGGCCGATGAACAGGAGCTGGCCGAGCTGAAAATTGAGATGATTGACCGCTTCGGCAAGCTGCCCGACGCCGCGCGCAACCTGCTGGATATCGCCGCGCTGCGCCTGGTGGCGCGCCAGCTGGGGCTGCGTAAAATCGAAGCCAGCGAAAAAGGCGGCTTCTTTGAGTTCGCGCCGCAGAATCAGGTCGATCCCGGCTGGCTGATCGGCCTGCTGCAGAAAGATGCGAAGCAGTGGAAGCTGGATGGCCCGACACGACTGAAATTCACCCGCGATCTGAGCGAACGCAAAACGCGCATGGAATGGGTGCAGAATTTCGTCGCCGAGCTGGCGAAGAACCGGGTTTAATCGCCCAGCCGTTACGCAGCAGCGCTATGCGACGCGCTGCTGCCTACGGTGCTGTAGCCAGAGCATAAAAAAAAGCGCCTTGCGGCGCTTTTTTTGTTACTGCTGCTGTGAAGTAGCTTTGCCCAATCAGGCCTGATTCGAATTCAGGATCAGCTGACCATTACGGTCGAGCGGGATGCGGGTGCCAGGGTCATTCTCCATGCGGATTTTGCCCTGCTGGTCGCCTATTTTATAGGTCACGTCATAACCCAGCATTTTTTCCTGTTTATCGTACACGGTTTTGCAGCGCTGCTCGCTGGTGGTGTAGGTGTCACGATCCTGCAGCGCACCCTGCACCTGGTTACCGCCGTAACCGCCTGCCAGCGCACCGGCTACGGTCGCGATATCCCGGCCGCGGCCACCGCCGAACTGGTGACCAATCACACCACCGGCCACGGCACCCAGCACGGAACCGGCGATGCGGTTCTCATCCTGCACCGGACGACGGTGCGTGAGGGTAACGTTGCGGCACTCCTGACGCGGCTGCTTGATGCTCTCTTTGATTGGCGTTGCCGAAAGCACCTGAGCATACTGCGGGCCACGATCAAACACATCCATGCTGGCGACGGCGGCCACGCCCAACGCTGCTGCTACGCCGATTCCAATACCCGCTAACATTGATTTATTCACAGGAATGTCCTCCTGAAGTTGTTACCGCGCATTCCTGCCGCAACCCGATCCCGGGTTACCGAGGCATAACCGGCGTGCGCGCCGCGCCGTGTTCGTTGGCATAAGTTTTACAGATGGTCCGAAAATGCAACATCAGATTAATGGAGGAAACGCAGCGGAAAGCCAGCAGGACCAGCTTTTAGGAGAGTTCTGAGCGGCAGTGTCATTGCACCGTAACCTGGCGCTGAATGAACGGCAATCAGCCGGTTACGGCAGCCGGGCACGCAGCGGGCGGGGGTGACCGCCCGCCAGCGATTAATGCAGTTTGAGACGCGGACGCAGCACGCGGTTGAGGCTGCCGACCAGCATCATCAGACCGGTCTTGAAGTATCCATGGAGCGCAATCTGGTGCATACGGTACAAGGAGATGTAGACAAAACGCGCAATACGCCCTTCCACCATCATCGAACCGCGCATCAGGTTCCCCATCAGGCTGCCGACGGTACTGAAGCGGGACAGCGACACCAGCGAGCCGTGATCTTTATACACGTAGGCTTTGAGCGGCTTGCCTTTGCGCTGGGCGAGGATGTTTTCCAGCGCACGCGACGCCATCTGATGCGCCGACTGCGCGCGCGGCGGCACGAATCCGCCGCCCGGCAGCGCGCAGGAGGCGCAGTCGCCGATGGCGTAAATATCGTCGTCCAGCGTGGTCTGCAGCGTCTCTTTGACCACCAGCTGATTAATGCGGTTGGTCTCCAGCCCGCCAATCTCTTTCATGAAGTCTGGCGCTTTAATACCCGCCGCCCACACCATCAGATCGGCTTCGATGAATTCGCCCCCTTTGGTATTCAGACCGTTGGCTGCTGCGCTGGTGACCATGGTTTGCGTCAGTACGCGCACGCCAAGCTTGCTCAGCTCCTGATGCGCCGCTACGGAGATGCGCGGTGGCAACGCAGGCAGAATACGCTCGCCGGCTTCCACCAGCGTAACGTTGAGCGCGCTGCTGTCGAGACCTTTATAGCCGTAGCTGTGCAGCTGTTTCACTGCGTTATACAGTTCTGCCGACAGCTCGACGCCGGTCGCGCCGCCGCCGACAATGGCGATATTAACTTTCTGCAGCTGCCCTTCGCTGGCAGAGAAGCGCAGGAACAGGTTGAGCATCTCATTGTGGAACCGACGCGCCTGATGCGGGTTGTCGAGGAAGATGCAGTGATCTTTCACTCCTGGCGTGCCGAAATCGTTCGAGGTGCTGCCCAGCGCCATCACCAGACGGTCATACGCCAGCTCGCGCTGCGGTACCAGCAGCCCACCCTCCGCGTCGCGGATCTCCGCCAGTTCAATGGTTTTTGTGTCGCGATTAATTTGCGTCAGCGAACCCAGCTGGAACTGAAAACCGTGGTTGCGCGCATGCGCCAGATAGCTGAGCGCATCAATACCTTCATCCATCGAGCCGGTCGCCACTTCATGCAGCAGCGGTTTCCACAGATGGCTGTGGTTACGATCGACCAGGATGATCTCCGCCTTTTTCCTGCGGCCGAGTTTATGGCCGAGCTGTGTTGCCAGCTCCAGCCCTCCGGCACCGCCACCGACGATGACGATTTTTTCCATGCTTGTAGTCAATGAAGACCCCCTCAAAGTTGTAAACCAAAAGTTAATTAATGGTTATATAAAACCTTAATAAACATAGGGTTGGCGACATTTAATCGCGAGCTGAGGGCAGAATAGCACGGCATAATCATCCGGACATAAGAAAATTGATGTACATCAATCTTTGCACTGCATTATCAGAATGTTACACGTTTTGTGCGCCGCATCACACGGCGCAGCAGCACTCAGGCAAGGGTTTTGAACGCTTTGATGCGTTGCAGATGCGGGGCAATATTTTTGAATTTGTGGCTGGCCTCCTCGTCCCACACGATTTCGTAGTACGGGTGCAATGCGGCCGCGCTGCGCTGATTATCCAGCGCTTCATCGTGACGTGACAAAATGGTCAGGCAGCGGTCGCGGTTCTTTTCACGGAAGTTGCTGACGCATTTGGTGGCGATATCAAGATACTCTTCCGGCCGGTCGATCTTGCCTTCCATGTTTTCATCAGGAAACAGGTTGGGATTGAATATCGCCTGGCGCATGCCGCAAAGGAAGCCGATGCGTTCCGCCCAGTAGCCGCCCAGGCCGACGCCACAAATCAACGGATGCGCATCGCTGCCCTGCTGGAGCAGTTTGTCGCACTCTTTCAGCAGAAACTGCATGTCGTGTTTCGGATGGCGGGTGCTGTAGCTGATAAGTCTGACGTCCGGGTCAATAAACTGCAGCTGCAGCACCTTTTCATGGTTGCCCGGACTGTTGGAATCAAAACCGTGCAGATAGATGATCATGATTATCCTCAGCGTGGAGTGAGATCCGGGCAGCGGCGATTATCTGCCCGACGCTTTGTGCGCCAGCCAGCGATCCTGCAGGTCGCTGAGCTGACGCTGATTTTGCCGCCAGCGCTCGCTGGCCTGCAAACTCTGACGGTCAAAACGTCCCTGATGGTATAACTGCGTGACGCGCGTCGCCTGGATCGGCGTCAAATTATCCAGCACGCTCACCGCGCCAGCACGCTGATTGCACACCAGGATCATATCGCAGCCGGCATTCAGCGACTGCTGAGCCCGTTCCGCATAGCTGCCCATCACCGCCGCGCCCTCCATCGACAGATCGTCTGAGAAGATCACCCCGTTGAAGCCCAGCTCCTGCCGCAGCACCGTTTGCAGCCAGTAAGGCGAACCACTGGCCGGCAGCGGGTCCACTTCAGTATAGATAACATGCGCGGGCATCACCGCATCCAGCAGCTGCTCATCAATCAGCTGCTGGAAGATTGCCATGTCGTGCTGGCGCAGCGTGGCCGTATCGCGCGTGTCGCGCGGCGTCTCTTTGTGCGAATCCGCGCTGACCGCGCCGTGGCCCGGGAAGTGCTTGCCGGTGGTTTTCATGCCGGCTTCGTGCATGCCGTGGATAAACTGGCGCGCCATCTGCAGCGCAATCACCGGATCGGCGTGGAAAGCGCGATCGCCGATGGCCGCGCTGATGTGGCCGATATCCAGCACCGGCGCAAAGCTGATATCGATATCCATGGCGATCATTTCCGCTGCCATTTGCCAGCCGGCCTGCTGCGCCAGCTCGCCAGCACGCGCCATGTCGTGCAGCGCGGCGAACGATTGCATCGCCGGCAGCTGGGTAAAACCGTCGCGGAAGCGCTGCACGCGCCCGCCTTCCTGATCGACCGCCACCAGCAGCCGGTTGCGCGACGCCGCGCGAATCTGGCGCACCAGCTCCGCCAGCTGCGCAACATCATGGAAGTTGCGGGCGAACAGGATCAGTCCGCCTGTCAGCGGATGTTGCAGAATTTCGCGCTCTTCGGCGTCCAGCTCGTAGCCTTCGACGTCCAGCATCAGCGGTCCGGGCGTTGTCATCGTCATGTTTCGGTTCCTGAATTAAAGATCCTGCCAGCTGGCCTGTGCCAGCCGTTGCAATGTTTGATCGTGGCTCTGCTCGGCGCGCAGCTGATACCAGCTGGCCATCAGCAGCTGCAGCCACGGCTGCCAGCGCCGGCTTTGACGCCGCAGCGCCGTTGCCGACAGCCGCGCCTCGGCGGCATAGTCGGTGATCCAGTGATCGTGTTGTACACCATCCACCGCGCCGACAGCGGCCAGCTCCAGCGCCACATCGCCATCCGCAGCATATTCCCAGTCAATTAAACGCAGGCCATCCGGTGTGGCAATCAGATTGCCAGGGTGGACGTCCATGTGCAGCGGTGCCAGCCGCAGCGGCGACGGTTCGCCGCGCTGCAGCAACTGGTTTAAGCGCCGCTGCCAGCGCCAGTGCCGCTGCTGACACAGCTGCCAGTAGCGCTGCAGCAGCGGTGCCAGCCGTAAGCGATAACCGGTCAGCGGCTGGTGATGCAGGCGCAGCAGCAGCGTCAGCACCGCTGCGCGCTGCGCGCTGAACTGATCCGGCGACAGCACCTCACCCGGCAGCCAGCGCTGCAGCAGCCACGGCGCCTGCCACACCAGCGGCTGCGGCGCCAGCGCCGTAGTACGCAGCTGACGCAGGATGCGGTATTCGCGCTGACGATCGACAAACGGGATGGGCTGCGACGGTGTCCGGCGCGCCAGCAGATCGCCCTGCTCGCTGCGTACCTGCACGCTGTTACCGCTCAGTCCTGGCAGCGCGAAAAAATGACCGGCAGCTTGCGCCGTCGGCCATTGTTGCTGAACCAGATGCTGCAGCCGGGGATCAGGGTTGTGCAACGCCGTTGCCCGACCAGATGATTTCGCCGGTTTGCACCAGCATCAGCTGCATTTGCAGCGCAGGGGCTTTCACATCGCCCTGCGCGTTGCTGTACAGCACATACTGCGCGTTGACGATGCGCGCCAGGCCAATCGCTTTGCTGCGCGAGTTGAGGCTATCCTCTGGCGACAGGCCGAGCGTTTGCTTCGCCTGATTAAGCTGATCGTTTGAGACCAGGCTGAACTTGCCGTTATTCGCCAGCGCGTTCTCAATCGCTGCCGTGGCTTTTTCCGTTTGCAGCGAGCCGTTGGTGCTGTTTTTGATGCGATCCACCAGCAGCACGCTGCCCGGATTGACGCCCGCCGACTGCACCATATTGGCGACTAACGGCTGGACGCTGGCGTTCCAGTTGATGGTTTTCAGTTTCGGCGGCTGCGGCACAGTTTGCGGCGGCGGCACCGGCTGCGCGGGCGGTTGTTCTGGCTGGGTTGGCGTGGTCGGCTGCGTCGGTTCAACCGGCGCCGGGGTTTGTTGTTTCACCACACAACCGGTGAGCATCAGCGCAAACAGAAGCGCGCCGGAACGTTGTACACTGCGAATCACAGGTTACTCCTCAAAGATAAAGATAGAGACGCACCTTGCTGGCGGTCGGGTTACCCATTTGCGAGGCCACTTCTACGCTGCCGTGCGCCGGTACGGTTTGAGTCTGCGCCGGCTCCTGCGGCTCAATCTCCAGCCCTTTGTCATCGTACCAGTAGAAACGATAGTGCACGGTGACCGGCGTTTCACGCAGATTTTGCAGCACGCTGGCGGCGCGCTGCTGGCCGTCGCGGCTGGTCAGCGCGGGCTCATCGGTGATGATGCCCGCCGACAGTACGGCAGACTCCATCACCAGCGACTGGGAGGTGTTGATCATCGGCTTATCGCTGCTGCAGCCCACCAGGGTCAGCAACAGCAAGCCGCTCAGCCATTGACGCATCACAAGGTCCGCCTGAGGTTAGATGGCCAGCATCGGGCCCAGCGGCTGTCCGCCGACCAGGTGCATATGAATGTGGTAAACCTCCTGCCCACCGTGACGGTTGCAGTTGATGATCAGGCGATAGCCATCTTCGGCGATGCCTTCATCACGGGCAATTTTTGCGGCGGCGGTAACCATGCGGCCCAGCGCCTGCTCATGCGCCGCCTGTACATCGTTGGCGGTCGGAATCAGTACATTGGGGACAATCAGTATATGGGTAGGCGCTTTGGGCGCGATATCGCGGAAGGCGGTGACCAGTTCGTCCTGATAAACCACGTCGGCGGGAATTTCGCGACGAATGATTTTACTGAAAATGGTTTCTTCAGCCATGGTGCAGTTCCTTAAGCCTGAGTTCAGTCAGGCAGTATGCGTGAGGAATTCCGTTTCTTTCAACCTCAGGACCACTTTTCTTCATTAAATGGCTGCCTTTGCATCACTTTTTCACGCTGGCGCGGCGCGGCGGGCGGTTTCTGGCGGCGGTAAAATAAAAAACCCCTCGGATGAGGGGTTTTGTCGCACCGAAGTTGCAGTGCGGTGAAGCGGCGGCAGAGGAGTAAAGCGTCCCGCGACAGGGATGTCGCGGGCCGAGCCCCAGGGATGGTTTTGGCGTCTTTACGATCTGACGCCGCTTCACCGCACCGGCCCGGCCTGCCGTCATGTCACTTACATACTGCGGATATAGTCATCCATCTCGGTTTTCAGGTTATCGGACTTGGTGCCGAAAATCGCCTGCACACCGGAACCGGCCACCACCACACCACGCGCGCCGAGGTTTTTCAGTTCAGCCTGATCCACCTTCGCTACGTCCGCCACGCTGACGCGCAGACGGGTAATACAGGCATCAAGGTTAGTGATGTTCTCTTTACCACCGAACGCCGTGACCAGCTTGCCCGCCATTTCACTGCCGGTCGCGCTGCTCTGCTCCATCGCCGTATCTTCACGACCCGGGGTTTTCAGATTCAGTTTTGCGATCAGCACGCGGAACACGGTGTAGTACACCAGACCGTAGATGATACCGACAATCGGGAACAGCCAGATTTTGCTGCTGTTGCCGCTCAGCACGATGAAGTCGATCAGACCGTGTGAGAAGCTGGTGCCATCACGCATGCCCAGCAGAATACAGATTGGGAACGCCAGGCCCGCTAGGATGGCGTGGATCACGTACAGGATCGGTGCCACGAACATGAACGAGAACTCGATCGGCTCGGTGATACCGGTCAGGAACGAGGTCAGCGCGGCGGAGATCATGATGCCGCCCACTTTGGCACGGTTTTCAGGTTTAGCAGAATGCCAGATGGCGATAGCCGCAGCCGGCAGACCGTACATCTTGAACAGGAAGCCGCCAGACAGTTTACCGGCAGTCGGGTCACCCGCCATGTAGCGCGGAATGTCACCGTGGAAGACCTGACCAGCCGCGTTGGTGAATTCACCAATCTGCATCTGGAAAGGAACGTTCCAGATGTGATGCAGACCAAACGGCACCAGCGCACGCTCAACTACACCGTAAATACCGAACGCCACCACCGGGTTCTGATAGGCCGCCCACTGCGAGAAGTCCTGAATCGCGGTACCAATAGGTGGCCAGATGAAGGACAGCACCACACCGGTGAAAATCGCGGTCAGACCGGAAATGATTGGCACAAAGCGCTTACCGGCGAAGAAGCCGAGGTATTCCGGCAGCTTGATGCGGTAGAAACGGTTGAACATGTAGGCCGCAATCGAACCGGCAATAATGCCGCCCAGCACCCCGGTATCGGCGAGGTGTTTGGCTTCGATCTCGGCTGCCGGCAGATGCAGCACCAGCGGCGCGACCACAGCCAGGGTTTTCACCATAATGCCGTAGGCGACCACGGCGGCCAGCGCCGACACGCCGTCGTTATTGGTAAAGCCCAGTGCCACACCGATCGCAAAGATCAGCGGCATGTTAGCAAACACCGAACCACCCGCTTCGGCCATCACGTGGGAAACCACTTCCGGCAGCCAGCTGAAGTTAGCAGAACCAACACCTAACAAAATACCGGCAATCGGCAGAACCGATACCGGCAACATCAGCGATTTACCTACCTTTTGCAGGTTCGCAAATGCGTTCTTGAACATAGAAGCTCCTGAGTATGAGTGCATTTTTAGCGCAGTGCGCATGGCAAAGGGGGAGGATCCTTAGCCGGGGTGACGCTGAGCGTCTTTTGATTTATTACGAAGGGTAAAATAAATGACGACACGTTACTTTGACGGCTATCACGTTTCACCAAACACAGCGCTGAAATTTCAGTCATTTCTTACTGACTTGCTGCTATAAACAGCAATAAATCACTGCCTGCGCCGCGAAACACGCAGCGCAGATGAGTGATTTCAGATTAATTACAGAGTTTGAAATAAAGCGCGTTAGCCGCCGAGTCGGCTCATCGGCACCTTAAACAGGCGGGAGAAGTTTTCCGTGGTGGCGGCCGCCAGGGTAGCAAGATCGACGCCCTTCACCACGGCCATATACTCAGCTACGTCGCGGGTGAAGGCCGGCTGGTTTTCTTTGCCGCGATGCGGTACTGGTGCCAGATAGGGTGAATCGGTTTCAACCAGAATGCGATCCAGCGGTACATAGCGCGCTGCTTCGCGGATCTGTTCAGCGTTGCGAAAGGTCACAATGCCGGAGAAGGAGATGTAGAACCCAAGATCCAGCAGCTGCGCCGCCGTCTCTTTGTCTTCCGTGAAACAGTGCAGCACGCCGCCGCACCGCTCTACCTGCTCTTCACGCAGAATGGCCAGCGTGTCTTCGCGCGCATCGCGGGTGTGCACAATAATCGGCTTATTCAGCGCAATGCCGGTGCGGATGTGCTCACGGAACGAGGCCTGCTGCTGCGCTTTGGTCTCCTGCTGGTAAAAATAATCCAGCCCGGTTTCGCCCAGTGCAATCACCTGCTCTTCCGCCGCCAGACGGCGAAACTCTTCCACGTCATACGGCGTTTCCTGATTGAGCGGATGCACGCCGCAGGCCAGCGCGATGTTGTCGCGATCGCCGACCAGCTGTTTGATTTTGTAGTAATCCGGCAGCGTGGTGGCAATCGCCAGCATGAATTTCACATCCCGCGCCGCCGCTTTGGCAATCACGTCATCCAGATCGCGGTGCTGGGTTTCATAATCAAGGCCATCAAGATGGCAGTGCGAATCAACAATAAACATAGATTTCTCTTTTGTACTTAGCCGACCGTCGCGGGAGACAGCAAGCGTCCCCAGGCAAGCAGACGGTCGGTCAGAATTAGTTCACGATTAAGCGCCGCCACGTGCAGCAGCTGCTCGCGACACTGCAGCCACTGCTGCACGCTGGCATTCAGCGCGCTG
>NZ_SDFT01000110.1:0-2383 GCF_004916815.1 Pantoea sp. R102 | reverse complement strand
AGCGGTGAGCTGGCGGTGTGCGCTGGCTCCTGTGGCCCTGGCAACCTGCATCTGATCAACGGCCTGTTTGACTGCCATCGCAACCATGTTCCGGTGCTGGCGATTGCCGGCCAGGCGGAAACCACCGCGCGCGGCGCCAGCTACCAGCAGGAGATGAATTTAGACCGCATCTTCGCCGATGTGGCGAACTTTGTGCAGGAAGCGGCAGCCCCGGCGCAGGTCCAGCATCTGGTCGATCGCGGCGTGCGCATTGCCAAAGCGCAGAACGGCGTCGCGGTGATCATCCTGCCGAAAGATCTGCAGGATGAGAACTGGCAGCCACCGCAGCATGCGCACGGATTTACCCATTCCGGGCCGGGCTATCAGCGGCCGAAGATTGTGCCCTACGACGAGGATTTGCGCCGTGCCGCTGAGGTACTTAACGCCGGCAAAAAAGTTGCGGTATTGATTGGCGCCGGTGCGCGCGGTGCTGCGGTTGAAGTGGTGCAGATTGCCAATGTGCTCGGCGCGGGCGTGGCCAAAGCGCTGCTGGGCAAAGACGTGCTGCCGGACGATGCGCCTTTTGTCACCGGTTCGATCGGCCTGCTCGGCACCAAACCGTCGTGGGAGCTGATGCAGAATTGCGACACTTTACTGATGATTGGCAGCGGTTTTCCGTGGACCGAATTTCTGCCGCCGGAAGGTAAAGTGCGCGCGGTACAAATCGATATCGATCCGGCGATGCTGGGGCTGCGCTATCCGTGCGAGGTCAACCTGCACGGCGACGCGGCAGAGACCCTGCGCGCGCTGCTGCCGTTACTGACGCATAAAGCGGATCGCCGCTGGCAGGAGGAGATCGCGGTGCAGGTGCGCGACTGGTGGACGTTGATGGAACAGCGCGCTATGGCGCCCGCCAACCCGGTCAATCCGCAGCGCGTGGTGTGGGAGATGTCTCCGCAGCTGCCGGAAGATGCGATTGTCACCTCGGACTCGGGCTCCTGCGCCAACTGGTTTGCGCGCGATTATCGGGTGAAGCAGGGCCAGCGCGCCACGCTGTCGGGTGGGCTGGCTTGCATGGGGGCCGCCGTCCCGTTTGCCATCGCCGCGAAATTTGCCTTTCCCACTCAGCCAGTGGTGGCGCTGGTGGGCGACGGAGCGATGCAGATGAACAACCTGGCCGAGCTGATCACCATTCAGAAATACTGGCAGCAGTGGGCCGATCCGCGCCTGATTGTCTGCGTGTTCAATAATCAGGATCTCAATCAGGTCACCTGGGAACAGCGGGTAATGGAAGGCAATCCGCGCTTTGAAGCTTCGCAGCAGCTGCCGGACGTGCAGTATGCGCGCTTTGCCGACAGCCTCGGTTTGCAGGGCATCTATGTCGACCGGCCGGAGGATCTGGCGGCGGCGTGGCAGCAGGCGCTCAGCGCCACCCGACCGGTAGTGCTGGAGGTGAAAACCGATCCGGAAGTGGCCCCGCTGCCGCCGCATATCACGCTTAAGCAGGCCAAAGCTTTCATGTCGTCAATGGCGAAGGGCGACCGCGGCATGGCGCAGGTGATTAGCGACACCGCCAGCCAGTTGCTGCACAGCAAGGGTTAGCGCGCCGTCCTGTTTATGCCCGGGATAACGCCGGGCTACATATTTACTGTTTCACTGTAGGGTGCGCATTAATGCGCACCTGGAATATACAATCGATCTGATTCCCACCGTTTTGCATTATCCATAATATATTTTCGTATATGCAGTAATTCGTTTTCATTGCGGATAACGCGATCGTAGAAGCTGCGTTGCCAGATTTTATATCCTGCCTGGCGCGTGACGCCGCCTTTAAACAAATTAATTATTTGATTGATGGATCGTTCATTACGTTCCTGTAACCACAGGATGGCATGGAAGTGATTGGGCATCAGCGCAAATGTATCAAGCGTGGCGAAACGCGTCCGGCGCGGAACCTCGTTCCAGGCGGAGATAACGATATTCCCTAAAGGCGAGGCTATCATTATGCCATGATGTATATCGCCAAATAAGGAGCGACGCTGATGACACACCAGCGTTAAAAAATAGGCGCCTGCCGAACGATAATTATAATGCTTCAGGCGGGGATATTTGCGATTTTTCATTATGACCTCCTTGTGTGTAAAGAATGTGCTCCTTTTATTTGCGGAAAGCCATTAGAAGAGGGGAACGTTGGAAGTTGCATTCCAGATATTCAGAGTGCGATGAATGGGTTATTTTTAGATGAGTGCGGGTTTTTACCAGGTCGCCATAAATGGCGACCCTACAGGTTAGGGATTGTGTTTGGTCGTAGTAAATGGCAAAACCACAGGACGGTACAAGGTTTTGTAGGGTGCGCATTTATGCGCACCAGGATAATTTTAGATGAGTGCGGGTTTTTACCAGG
>NZ_SDFT01000010.1:0-7726 GCF_004916815.1 Pantoea sp. R102 | reverse complement strand
AGCGGCAGGCTGGCCAGCGGTGGGGCGGCGGGCAGCGCCACCAGCGACTCCTCAATCCAGCTGCCGCGCGCAATCGGGCGCAGCGCTGTGCCAATCACTTCACCGTAACGCACGATGGCACCGTGGAGGGCGATATCGCTCAGCGCCACTTTGTGCCCCTGCGGCACATGCTCAGTCAGCTGCAGACCGTCATCAAAGCGGCTGCCTGCGGGCAATCCCTGATCGTTGACCACAATCGCCACGTTATCGGCGTCGTGCACTTTAATGTAGCGCGGTTTGTCTGTCAGAGGTCGGTTCATTGCTCACCTTCCGGTTCGTCGCACCGGTCATAGCGGTGCGGTTGAAATCACGTCCGTCACATCATCGTTATTTGCCAGCCTCAGTATAAGCAGGGGTATTGGCCCACGCATTGTGCAACTGACTGGCTTTGTGCCGCGATCGGCGCGCAGTTTGGTTCGTTTTACCAAACGCAAGTGAAGAGCCTCACAAAGCGTACGCTTGCTGTTCACTTTTACAGCAATCTGGCGGCTGGATGGCGGGTTCCGTGAGCCACGCCGCAGCGTTATGGGCAAATGCCACAAAATTGTGCCGGATTGGGGATTATCCTCGGGCGTTCCTCCAGTGTTTCGCGGCGATGCTGTTCCTATACTGATTGCCGTTCTTCAACGTTTGGTTATTCGTCACGACGCATCATCGTTTTGCCATAACAACAATCGCCGTGTTTAACCCAACATCATTCTGATACCCAACGCGATGTGTATGCAGTCAGAGTGAATGTAGCGTTCGCTATATTTCAGGAGTGCATCATGAATAGTTACAGCCAGACAGCGGCAGCGGTGCAGAAGCGCACCAACGCCCGTTACTGGATTGTGGTGATGTTATTTATCGTCACCTCGTTCAACTACGGTGACCGGGCCACCATTTCGATTGCCGGTTCGGCGATGTCGAAGGAGATCGGTCTCGATTCCGTCGGCCTCGGCTACATCTTCTCCGCCTTCTCGTGGGCGTACGTTATCGGTCAGATTCCTGGCGGCTGGCTGCTGGACCGCTTCGGCTCCAAACGCGTCTATTTCTGGAGCATCTTCCTGTGGTCGCTGTTTACCCTGTTGCAGGGCTTCGTCGACATCTTTAGCGGCTTCGGCATTGTGGTGTCACTGTTCCTGCTGCGCTTCATGGTGGGGCTGGCGGAAGCGCCGTCTTTCCCGGGTAACAGCCGTATTGTTGCTGCCTGGTTCCCGGCGCAGGAGCGCGGTACCGCCGTCGCCATCTTTAACTCCGCCCAGTACTTCGCCACGGTGATTTTCGCACCGATCATGGGCTGGCTGGTGGCCGAGGTGGGCTGGGCGCACGTGTTCTGGTTCATGGGCGGGCTGGGCATCATTCTCAGCTTTATCTGGCTGAAAGTGATTCATGACCCGAACGATCACCCTGGCGTAAACAAAGCCGAGCTGGAGTACATGGAGCAGGGCGGTGCGCTGATTAACATGGATGCGAAGAAAGCCGAGCGTAAAGTGAGCTGGGATGAGAAGTGGTTTCAAATCAAGCAACTGCTCTCCACCCGCATGATGTGGGGGATCTATCTCGGTCAGTACTGCGTTAACGCCCTGACCTACTTCTTTATTACCTGGTTCCCGGTGTATCTGGTGCAGGCGCGCGGCATGTCGATTCTTAAAGCCGGCATGATCGCCTCGATTCCCGCCATCTGCGGCTTCCTCGGCGGCGTGCTGGGCGGCGTGATTTCAGATTACCTGATGCGTAAAACCGGCTCGCTGAACATCGCGCGTAAAACCCCGATTGTCATCGGTATGCTGCTCTCCATCAGCATGGTGATGTGTAACTACACCGAAACCGAATGGGTAGTGGTGCTGTTTATGGCGCTGGCGTTCTTTGGTAAAGGCATTGGCGCGCTGGGCTGGGCGGTGATGGCCGATACCGCACCCAAAGAGATCAGCGGCCTGAGCGGCGGCCTGTTCAATATGTTCGGTAACTTCTCTGGCATCGTCACGCCGATTGCCATTGGTTACATCATCGCCACCAGCGGTTCGTTTGAAGGGGCGCTGATTTATGTCGGCATCCATGCGTTTGTGGCGGCGTTCAGCTTCCTGGTGATAACCGGCGATATCAAACGTGTCGAACTCAAACCCCGGTCATAAGGAACCGAATATGAATACGCAAAGTTCCCCGGTGATTACCGACATGCAGGTGGTCCCGGTGGCGGGTTACGACAGCATGCTGCTCAACATCGGCGGCGCGCACAGCGCCTGCTTCACCCGCAATATCGTGGTGCTGACCGACAGCGCCGGTCACACCGGCGTCGGTGAAGCGCCGGGCGGTGAAACCATTTATCAGACGCTGGTCGCGGCAATACCGCAGGTGAAAGGGCAGCAGGTGGCGCGCATGAACCGGCTGGTGCAGCAGGTGCACAAAGGTAACCAGTCGGCGGATTTCGATACCTTCGGCAACGGCGCCTGGACGTTTGAGTTGCGGGTCAATGCGGTGGCGGCGCTGGAAGCGGCGCTGCTCGACCTGCTCGGCCAGTGCCTCGGCGTGCCAGTGGCCGAGTTGCTGGGGCCGGGTCAGCAGCGCGATGAGGTCACGGTGCTGGGCTACCTGTTTTACATTGGCGATCGGCGTAAGACTGATTTGCCGTATCAGAGCGGCGACGCGGCCGGTCACGACTGGTATCACCTGCGCCATCAGGAGGCGCTGACGCCGGACGCGGTGGTGCGCTTAGCCGAAGCGGCGCAGGACAGGTACGGCTTCAAAGATTTCAAACTGAAAGGCGGCGTGCTGCCGGGCGAGCAGGAGATTGCCTCGGCGGTAGCGCTGAAGCAGCGTTTCCCCGACGCGCGCATCACCGTCGATCCCAACGGCGCCTGGCATCTGGCTGAAGCCATCGCGCTGTGCAAAGGCCTGCACGAGGTGCTGAGCTATGCCGAAGATCCGTGCGGTGCCGAGCAGGGATATTCCGGGCGCGAAGTCATGGCCGAGTTTCGCCGCGCCACCGGTCTGCCGGTCGCCACCAATATGATCGCCATCAACTGGCGGGAGATGAACCACGCGGTGATGCTCAACGCGGTCGATATTCCGCTGGCCGACCCGCACTTCTGGACGCTGAGCGGCGCGGTACGCGTGGCGCAGCTGTGTGATGAGTGGGGACTGACCTGGGGCTGCCACTCCAATAATCACTTCGACATTTCGCTGGCGATGTTTACCCACGTCGGCGCAGCGGCACCGGGTAAACCGACCGCCATTGATACCCACTGGATTTGGCAGGAGGGCGACCAGCGCCTGACCAAAGAGCCGCTGCAGATCCGCAACGGCAAAATTGCTGTGCCGGACAAGCCCGGCCTCGGCGTTGAACTGGACTGGGATCGCCTGCGCCAGGCTAACGCCCTGTATCAATCGCTGCCGGCAGGCGCACGTAATGACGCCACGGCAATGCAATATCTGGTTCCCGGATGGTCGTTCGACCGCAAGCGTCCGGCTTTTGGACGCCGCCATGCATAAGGAGCAGGAAATGAGTCACACCCCCAAAATTACAGCAATGCAGGTCATTCCGGTGGCCGGTTACGACAGCATGCTGCTGAATCTGAGCGGTGCCCACGCGCCGTTTTTTACCCGCAATATCGTGATTGTGAAAGATAACGCCGGCCACACGGGCGTGGGCGAGATCCCCGGCGGCGAGAAAATTCGTCAGACGCTGGAAGACGCGGCGGCGCTGGTAACCGGAAAAACTGTCGGCGAGTACAAAAATATCCTCACCCTGGTGCGCACTACCTTTGCCGATCGCGATGCCAGCGGGCGTGGCAATCAGACCTTTGACCTGCGCACCACCATTCACGTGGTGACCGGCATCGAAGCGGCGCTGCTGGATCTCCTCGGCCAGCATCTGGGCGTCAACGTGGCGTCGCTGCTGGGCGAAGGACAGCAGCGTGACCGTGTCGAGATGCTCGGCTACCTGTTTTACATCGGCGATCGCCGCAAAACGTCACTGCCGTATCAGAGCCAGACCGATGATCCGTGCGACTGGTATCGCCTGCGGCATGAGGAAGCGCTGACGCCGGACGCGGTGGTGCGCCTGGCAGAAGCCGCCTATGAAAAATATGGCTTTAACGATTTCAAACTGAAAGGTGGCGTACTGCGCGGCGGTGAAGAGGCCGAAGCGGTAACCGCACTGGCGAAGCGTTTCCCGCAGGCGCGCGTGACGCTCGATCCCAACGGCGCCTGGTCGCTGAATGAGGCCATCCTGCTCGGTAAACAGCTGAAAGGCGTGCTGGCTTATGCAGAAGATCCGTGCGGCGCTGAACAGGGTTACTCCGGACGTGAAGTGATGGCCGAGTTCCGGCGCGCCACCGGTCTGCCTACCGCCACCAATATGATCGCCACCGACTGGCGCCAGATGGGCCACACGCTGTCGCTGCAGTCGGTCGATATTCCGCTGGCCGATCCGCACTTCTGGACCATGCAGGGCTCGGTGCGCGTGGCGCAGATGTGTCACGACTTCGGCCTGACATGGGGTTCGCACTCCAACAACCATTTCGATGTTTCGCTGGCGATGTTCACCCATGTGGCCGCCGCCGCACCGGGCGCCATTACCGCCATCGACACCCACTGGATCTGGCAGGAGGGCAACCAGCGCCTGACCAAAGAGCCGTTGCAGATCAAGGGCGGCATGGTGCAGGTGCCGCAGAAGCCGGGCCTTGGCGTCGAACTGGACATGGATCAGGTGATGCAGGCCCATGCGCTGTATCAGCAGCATGGACTGGGCGCGCGCGACGATGCGCAGGCGATGCAGTTCCTCGTGCCGAACTGGACATTTGATAACAAGCGTCCGTGCCTGGTGCGCTGATTTTATTCCGCGCGCCCGCGGGCGGCGGTGCTAAATAACAGGAGTAGAGATCATGAGCAATGCCTGGCCCAACCCTTTTCGTCGTCGTTTGCTGGCAGGGGAAACCCTGATTGGCAGCTGGTGCGCCCTTGCCAATCCTCTCACCACGGAAGTGCTGGGGCTGGCGGGCTTTGACTGGCTGGTGCTGGACGGCGAACACGCGCCGAACGACATCACCACCTTTATTCCGCAGCTGATGGCGCTGAAAGGCAGCCCGAGCGCGCCGGTGGTGCGACCGCCGTGCAATGAGCCGATCATCATCAAGCGTCTGCTGGATATTGGCTTCTATAACTTCCTGATTCCGTTTGTGGAAACCGCAGAAGAGGCGGCGCGCGCGGTGGCATCGACCCGCTATCCGCCAGCCGGTATACGCGGCGTGTCGGTTTCGCATCGCAGCAATATGTACGGCACGCTGCCGGACTACAACGCCACCATCAATGACAACATCACCGTGCTGGTGCAAATCGAAACCCAGCAGGCGGTGGACAACATTGACGCCATCGCGGCGGTGGACGGCGTAGACGGCATCTTTGTCGGCCCGGGCGATCTGTCAGCGGCGCTGGGCTATCTTGGCCAGCCGGCGCATCCGGAAGTGCTGAAAGTCATCCGTTACATCCTTGAGCGTGCCAAAGCCGCCGGTAAGCCGAGCGGGATTCTGGCGCCGGTGGAGGCTGACGCACGCCGTTATCTCGAATGGGGTGCCAGCTTTGTTGCCGTCGGCAGCGATTTGGGTGTTTTCCGCCACGCCACGCAGGCGCTGTGCGACAAATTTAAGCAGTAACTGACGAAGGGGAAAGGCAATGAAAATTGGATTTATCGGCCTCGGCATCATGGGCAAACCGATGAGTAAAAACCTGGTGAAAGCCGGTTACACCCTGGTGGTGCGCGACCACAACGCCAGCAACGAAGCCGAACTGGTGGAGCTGGGTGCCACCGTGGCGAAAACGCCGAAAGAGCTGGCCGCGCAGGTTGATGTGGTGATCACCATGGTGCCGAACTCACCGCAGGTGAAAGAGGTGTGTCTGGGCGAGAACGGCATTATCGAAGGGGCGAAGCCGGGGCTGGTGGTGATCGACATGAGCTCCATCGCGCCGCTGGCCAGCCGCGAAGTGCATGATGTGCTGGCAGAAAAAGGCATCAGAATGCTGGATGCGCCGGTGAGCGGCGGTGAGCCAAAAGCGATTGAAGGCACGTTGTCGGTGATGGTCGGCGGCGATAAAGCGCTGTTTGATCAGTGCTACGATGTTCTTAAGGCGATGGCCGGTTCGGTGGTGCACACCGGCGATATCGGCGCGGGCAACGTCACTAAACTGGCCAACCAGGTGATTGTGGCGCTCAACATTGCCGCGATGTCAGAAGCGCTGTCGCTGGCCACCAAAGCCGGCGTCAATCCGGAACTGGTTTACCAGGCGATTCGCGGCGGTCTGGCGGGCAGCACCGTGCTGGATGCCAAAGCGCCCATGGTGCTGGACCGCAACTTTAAGCCTGGCTTCCGTATCGATCTGCATATCAAGGATTTAGCCAATGCGCTTGATACCTCACACGACATTGGCGCACATCTGCCGCTGACCGCGGCGGTGATGGAGATGATGCAGGCGCTAAAAGTCGACGGGCAGGGTACGTCCGATCATAGCGCGCTGGCTTGCTATTATGAAAAATTAGCCAAAGTTGAGATCACCCGGTAGTGCCCGCGTCCGGTGTCTGCGGATGCCGGACGCTGTACTGCCTTAGCCAGACGGATTTCCGTCACCTACCGCGCTCGGATTGCCTATGAAAATTGTCATCGCACCGGATTCATACAAAGAGAGTTTGTCCGCCCTGGAAGTGGCTACCGCGATAGAAGCGGGATTTCGCGAAATTTTCCCCGCCGCTGACTATGTCAAAATACCGGTCGCCGACGGCGGAGAAGGCACGGTTGAAGCAATGGTGGCGGCAACCCAGGGCAACATCGTCAGACTGACGGTGACCGGGCCGCTCGGCGAGCCGGTCGACGCGTTTTACGGATTATCCGGTGATGCGCGTACCGCCTTTATTGAGATGGCGGCGGCCAGCGGGCTGGAGCTGGTGCCTGCGGCACAGCGCGATCCGCTAATCACCACTTCCTACGGTACCGGTGAACTGATCAAAAACGCGCTGGATCGCGGCGTCGATCACATCATCATCGGCATCGGCGGCAGCGCCACCAACGACGGCGGCGCCGGCATGGTGCAGGCGCTCGGTGCCCGGCTGCTGGACAGCCACGGCAGCGGGATTGGCTACGGCGGCGGGGCACTGCCGCAACTGGCGAAGATTGAGATCGCCGATCTGGATCCGCGCCTGCTGCAGTGCCGCATTGAAGTGGCGTGCGACGTGACCAATCCGCTGATTGGCGAAGAGGGTGCGTCAGCGATTTTTGGCCCGCAGAAGGGCGCCACGCCGCAGCTGGTGCAGCAGCTGGATGCCGCGCTCGGCCATTACGCTGCGATTATTCAGCGCGACCTGGATATTGATGTGCTGCACATCGCCGGCGGTGGCGCAGCCGGCGGCATGGGCGCGGCGCTGCATGCGTTTTGCCACGCGGAACTGCGGCGCGGCATTGAGATTGTCACCGAAGCGCTGGGGCTGGCGCAGCAGGTGCAGGATGCCGATCTGGTGATTACCGGTGAAGGGCGCATCGACAGTCAGTCAGTCAACGGCAAAGTGCCGGTTGGCGTGGCGCAGGTGGCGAAGCAGTTCAATAAGCCGGTGATCGGTATTGCCGGCAGCCTGACGGCGGATGTCGGTGTGGTGCATCAGCACGGGATCGACGCGGTGTACAGCGTGCTGTCGGGTATCTGTTCGCTGGAAGAGGCGCTG